>WTAG01000414.1 GCA_013139755.1 Methylomarinum sp.
GGCAATCAGCCATACATTCCATAATTGTTAATCGCAATCTTCTGAGTAAAGCAGAATAAGGTGTTTGCTATGATTGAAAAAATTGCCCATAAAGCAGTGCTTATTTATCCGGAATTTGATACTCAAGATACCTTCTGGAGCTATGCAACAAGCTTAAAAATGTATGCGCAAACTGGTGAGTTTGGACTGCCAAAAAGATTATTGCCACCGTTGGGATTAATGGGGTTATACAATCATCTTAAACCTTATTATCAAGAGTTGTCTTTGGTTGATAAAAATATTGACCCAAGACCTTTGCGAGAATTGATTGGTGATGCCGATCATGTTTTTATGGGCGGGATGTTAGCCCAAGAAAAGAGTTTATTAAATCATGCGATTGAGATAAAAAAACTTGGCAAAATTCTAATCGTTGGTGGTACTGTTGTTACTTCTCAATCTCCGCTAATGACCATTGCAGATCATCTAGTGGAAAATGAAGCGGAAGGTGTCATTGATGACTTGCTGCAAGGCTTAAGAAAAGGCGAGGCGAAGAAATATTATAAAGGCAGCTTTGTCTTGCCTGAGCAGTTTTTTCAGCCGGATTATGTATCAATTAATATGCAAAATTATGTGCATATGGCGGTGCAGATCAGCCGGGGTTGTCCAGAAAGCTGTGAGTTTTGTGATATTCCTTCTCGCTTTGGTAAAGCCTATCGAGTGACTCCGTTTGAAAAGACTACAGAGTCCTTTCGTCAGATGAAGGCACTGGGTTGGACAGGACAGGTCTTTGTGGTTGATGACAACTTTATTGCTCATCCTAGAAAAGCACTGGATGTGCTAAAAAAACTGTACAAAATAGGTGAAAGTATTGGCTATCATCATCCCAAATACACCGAATTAACCCTGCGTCTTGCCGATAAGTCACCGATTATGGCAGAACTAAGACACTGGTTTCATAAAACAAATTTTATCAATGGTTTTTATGGTGTTGAAACACCTAATAAAGCATCACTATTGGAAACCAAAAAACGTCAGAACCTACGTGGTGAACGTAGTCTGGTTGAGAAGTTACGTTTTATATCAGAACAGACCGGAGCCGGAGTCATGATGGGCATGATCTATGGATTCGATCACGATACTAATGAGTCTGTGCAAGAATTTATTGATTTTGTTAATGCGACGAATGCCCCTATAGTGATGGCTGGGCTATTAAACGCATTGCCGTACACGGGGTTAATGGCAAGAATGGAAAGAGAAGGGCGGACTATCCAAGCCAGCAGCGGCAATAACTCAGATGGTGTAATTAATTTTATTCCCTTTAATTTTTCTGTGCAGCAGGCAGAACAGAATTATCTGCGTATTCTGGAAGGTATATATCATCCGAAGGCTTATTTTGACAGGGTGATGAGGCATCTGGAATTGATTAATCCAGGTTTACAAAGCAACTATCGAGCAGATAATGAAAAACTGAGCTATTTAGTTAAAATTCTGTCGAGAAAACAGGCGCTGACTTACTGGCAATATTTACCCCAAGCACTGGTAATCGCTAAAAGACGTTGTGGTTTTAATACACCGGGGTATGTAGCAATACTGGCAGAGTTCTTTTCACTTTGCGGGCAATATACGCATTTCATTGCTCAAGTCCATGTACAACGCAAGCACATTAATGAGCGCAATTATTCAAGCAGACAACGCTCTTCATGGCGGGAGTTACAGTCATTAGCGCTTGACCAGGTGGAATCCCAGGAATTGAGTCAAACTTTACTTTCTGACGGATTGCAAGCCTGGGAAAAGCTAGCACAGCAGGAAGAATAGACAACATTGTAAACCACAATCTGCAGGGTGTAATAGGCCCTTAGCCGTATTACACCTTACATGGGCTGTGGGGTTTTTCCGTTAGGGGCTTTTAGCCGAAAAGAAGTTCCTTAGCTGGTTGTATAAACACTAAACTGCGCTTTAGGCACACCGCATTCAGGACAAATCCAGTTGTCAGGAACATCTTGCCATAATGTGCCTGGTTCTATGCCCGAATCTGGGTCGCCTAATGCTTCATCATAAATAAAGTCGCAATCGGAACAGATATATTGTTGATATTTAGACATAAAAATATTCTCCTGTGTCTTATTTTGATGTAAAAATATAAGCCTGTGTGCTTGATTGATTACATCATGAATTATTACTTTTTAAATCCTCATTCCTAAAAACTACTCATACCAGTAGGAAATGTATATATGCTGACTCAATAACAGCATTAAAAAACTAGACAGGCTGACATGACCAATGATCCAGAAAGTAGTAATCCTTCTGTTTTTAATACCAAAAACTGAAGGATGTAAAAAACCTATAGTATAGTTACCCAGATAGAGGGTACTTAATAAGAAAAGATAGTTATTGCCCAGGTTATATGAGTGGAAATACAAAAATACTGGAGCCAATACACCTAAAACTCTGTGTCTATTGAGTTCGATGTATGCTTCAGCCATTTTGTTTTTTATGCGTAATAGTGCTAAATGCCACTGATGAAGAATAAAAAGCAATAGTATTAATCCAGACACCTGCTTATAAATATCATTTTTTTGCATAGATACTAACAAGGGCCAGTTAATGTTGTACCAATCCTGATAAAGATAGCTAGCAAGGAGAAATACGCTGATGATGCTATAAATTCTTTTCATAACACAGCTACTTTTTCAGGCTTAGACTTTGAATGCTCTAGTAATGAATTAAGTGTCAGAACTGAAGCCTTGTTCTTTACTGTGGCAATAAACTCATTAACATCGGGTAAAAAATAACCTTCTTTAGGCCATTTGCTTCCAATCTCAGGTGGATTTTGAAAGGTAGCTACCTTGTCTATATATCGCGCATAAGCAGTCTTAATGGAATCTCTTAGTAAATTTAACAATGCCAGGCATTCTTCAAGTGAAATTTTTTGTTTTGGATACATCCAGGTTGTTGCTCCCATCATGTCATTTAATTTCCAATCGGTTTTGGGGGTATCTTTATGATCATTATGACAATCAACACATACTTGAGAAATAGCCATATCCGGGAACATTGCGGTATACAAAGCGGTATCTTGTTGTAGAAAAAACTGAGGGTTTGATGAGGTTTTAAGTAACATAAAGTTTACAAGTTGACTGTCTTCAAATTTATTGGCAGAATTAATAGGCAAATCAGAGCCTAAAAACAAACTTAAACGTAATGGATTCCTCTCCATATTTCTTGCTGTCTCCCTCAAAAACAGAGCCGGTAAGGGGCCTGCTTCAACATTGTTTTCTCGCCAGTCTTCGTCAAATTTCAACCCTGCTTGTTTGCCAGCTTTTACAATTTCTTTAGTCCATATTGCCCGAGCTGCATCATTTTCGGCCTCCAACATCATAAAGACTTGATTAATATCAACAGTTGCACTTTTATTTTTAGCCGCAAGGGGTAATGGCGCTGGAGCTGTTACAAAAAGAAAAACACTTAATGCGATCAGTAGCAGCGAGTTTATAAAAAAACTATTAAGGTTCATAGTTCTGGCTCCTTATTTGCTTTATGGTGTTTTTTATCTGAATAGGGTGAATCTTCACCTTGGAAGTAGTCGATAATGCTTTGATAAGAAATTGAATTTTCCACTTTTTGCTCTATTTCCATAACATGGTTGCCATGAAAATCATGGCAACCAAGACAGGTCTGCCATCGTTCAGTGAGGATTAACTCATGATGCGGAGTAGAAATAGGATCATGTTTTAAAATCAGTTTTTTATGACAAGACTGACAATAGCTGATGTCTGTCAAAGTAACCCGTTTGCCTGTATGTTCTAAATGGCAGGAAACACAATATTGAGGTTTAAGTGTCTGACGCACTTTTTTATAGCGAGGCTCAAAAAAACGATAGACAGGGTGACGTTCATTGGGTCGATTATGACAACTCAAACAACTTTCATTACGGACACTCTTGCGTCCAAAGTCAGCAGGTGCAGGTCTTTTCCCCAGCAGATAATAGACATTGGCCTGAATTTGTTGTCTGAATGTACCTTGGGCTGAGAAATGACAATATTTACATTTAACATTTTCATGTCCTACATTGCTGGGTCCAGGCATTAAATAATATTCACCCCATGAAATAGACAAAATAACAATACTACTCAACCCCAAAATTAATCCTATGAGGTAACCGGTATTTTGTCTTCGTCGCCGGGAATTATTCATTTTGCTCATCAACTTGGTTAAGTTTTTTACATTCAGCTTTTGTTATTATTTGGTCTGCTTATAAGTTATTCCTTTTACGCTTAAATCTGCATTATTAATAGCAGGCATATTTTGAAAAACAGCCTTGTTTAAACTTATGACTGGCGCACTTTAATAATAAGAATGATTATTGTTAATAAATACGCTGATTGGTCTAGTATGTCAAGTGAGTTGTCAAATGATTGTGGTGAAAAAGTACATGCTTGATTCAGCATCTTTGCAGGTAAATTATGATGAATTTGTCGCTTTATACTTTGCGTGGTCACGGTTGCCTAGCCTGCTATGGTTGCAATCAGCATTCTGCTTCAAGTGACATTTGCTATCGACAAAAATCAACTTACTATAAATTCTGCAACCGTGACCGCGCGAAGTATATCTCAGTGTTAAGAAAGAAGATCATGAATTTTAAAGTATAAGTAGAGGAAAAAATATATTTTTTGGTTTGGGCTGTTTTACCGAACCGAGTACACTGTGCAGTATGTTTGTGAGTTATGAGGTAGCTATAATTTACATCATTATTAAAATGGGAAATGTAAGTATTAGCTACAACATATGATTGCCAGTCAGTGGAACGGAATTGTTAGTGCTGATCTTAATCTGGATCGCATTATTAGCGAACATTATCACAATTAGTTCATCATATTCGCTGCATGGTTAATCAATTTTGCTGACAGGGAGTTCTCTATTCATCATGAGGCGTACATTGGTACGGGTGGATGCAGGGCTGGGCAAAATTTGCTTTTCGGGCACGGAGTGATCGTTATATTCTGGCAGTCTCTCGACAGTCGGCCGTTTGTTATATAGGAGTCTCTGATTAAGTCTGGACGAAGTAAATTATGCCCAGCATATTCAGATTCAAGGCAAAAATTGCACGTAATAGCAGGCTATTGCGAAAGTTTTTAACGCAGAAGCTGGATATTCTGGGCATAAGGTACGAGTCATGACTTGATCAGAGGTTCCTATAGATAGTCAAACTGTTTAATGTGTTGTATTCTCAGCCACGTAGTTTGGATGAAGCGGAGCGTAACATGTGGTTTGATAGCTTTGTTGTCGGATCGTACAACTTAGACACTTGGGAAACGTATTTTAAACTAGGTCTTATCAGTTTGTTACAACAGGTAATTATTTATGAGTAAATGTAATTATGTTATTTCGGCTATTTTACTTTTCAGTATCATTATTTTCTTTTTTTTCTTTAACTATACTCAAGATCTTCACCAGCGTCTGCATACTACCGAAAACGAATTGCTAGGCCTGGAAAAGCTGGAATCACTTAATACCTTAAGCAATGCGTTACAACGCTATCGAGGTTTTTATGCTATACACCCAGAGTCTAATTTGGACGTAGAGCATGTGAACCAGGAGCGTCTTGAACTACAATATATTATAAACACACAGCTAGAAAGAGTTGATGTTCCGAGACTTACAAAGGAAATACAACTGATTTTTAGTAAAGAATCAAAGCTCAGTCGTAGTATATTTAGTGAGCTTACACAAATTATTATAGAACTCAATAAACAAATAAACCATATAGCAGATAAATACGAACTTCTTTATGAGCCTGAAAGGGAAAATTATCTGTTGATGGAGATAATCGTCTATAAGGTGCCGGAATTACTTGAAAGCAGTGCCAAGCTACGAGGTATTGCCAGCCGCACTAGAAGCACCTCAACGACTGAAAATGATGTTATTCAGCTTAACAACAACCTTTACATCTTTAAACGTATTTTTCATTCCCTGAAAAACTCTATAGGCATGATTGAGAAAAACAGTTTGCTGGTAAATAGCTCGACAGCTATCAATACCGAATATCAAAACTACAGTCTTCTGCTCAATAAAATCATAGACGGCACATCGACTCATTCCAGTTTGGCTTTATTCAATGAGGGGACACGTCTAGTTGAGGCGGTTTATGCATTGTCAGGCATATCTAGACAATGGCTTAAAATAAACCTGGAAAATAGAGTCGATAAATACTCCCGAATCATGATGATCAGTTACAGCACATTTTTCATCAGTGTATTACTTACCTTTGTCATGGCTTTTGCTTTCTTGCAGCGATCCAAAAAGGAACGTTATTTAACGACTATAGAAAAGAGCAAGCAAGATCTCATCAATGATTTACAAAACAGGCTTCATTCGAGTAGCAAGCTTCAGGATATCTGTGATCAATCTTTAAGTATTGTTTCCAATTATTTTTCTGCTAGTAGCGGTCTGTTGTATACCTATAATAAAACGAACTCACGGCTGAATCTGAGTGCCACCTATGGTGTAGATTCAAAATCTATTAAGCATTCGTTGCGCATCGGCGAGGGATCTATAGGACAAAATGTGATTGATGCACGAATAGTGGAGTCTGTAGTAGAAGAGTTTTCCGATGCGTCGCAGGTGGATATGGGTGCAGTGAAAGCCTGTGTTAAAAAAGTAATAACTTTCCCATTGATTAACATGAAGAACACAATAGGTGTGATTCAGCTTGTTTTGCTTGAACAGAAAAACGTTGATCACTTGTTTTTATCGCAACTTACTACACTGATAGCAAGTTATATTGATAAAGAAGAAAAGAGTGAAGATAGATCGAAATATCTGGCTTCTATCGATAAAAACGTGATTACTTCCAGTACTAATAAAAAAGGCATTATTACCGAAGTGAGTCAGGCTTTTGCAGATATCTCTGGTTACACTAAAGAAGAACTCATTGGTAATCGTCATAATATAGTCCGGCATCCCGATATGCCGGATGAATTATTTGATGACCTTTGGGAAACAATAGGTCGTGGAAATACTTGGAACCATGAAGTGAAAAACCGTACCAAAGACGGTGGTTTTTACTGGGTTGATGTCAGCATATCCCCTGATTTTGATTTTTACGGTAATATTATTGGCTATACGGCTATTCGTCACGATATAACGGACAAGAAAAAAATAGAGGAAATCGCCATTACTGATGGTTTGACACGGATATTCAATCGCCGTCACTTTGACAATGTTTTCCCTATAAAGCTTCGTGAGATGAAACGTGAGAAAAAGAACCTTGTTTTCGCTTTGCTCGATATTGATTATTTTAAACAATATAATGATACGTATGGC
>WTAG01000121.1 GCA_013139755.1 Methylomarinum sp.
GCTTACAATCGTCCGCTGCGACGAAGCCTGCGATTAACCTGCCAATGATAAATCTTGGCGAGAACTGAGCGAAGCAGCGGTAATCCAATCAACCAAGCTAAGGGACGTAGCAAAGGCACTTTACTCATAAGCAAAATATAGGCATTTAACTCAGAAAAAATCTGTTCATGCTCATCTTTAACATGTAGTTCAGTTAACGCTTTTAAGGGGTCGATACCTATTTCACGCAACTTCTGTTCTTGGCCAGTAATATCTATCCAGCAAACATTTTCTCCTGACTTGCCTGCAAGCTTTTCATAGGTTTGTCGATCTTTGATGCATTTAGGGCAGGCACCATCATAATAGACACAAATTTTACCTTTATCTTGAGTCATAGTGTTGTCTCCTAATTTTATTCAAGTATTAATGAATATGTATTTATAGTTTCGGTACAGTTGGTGACCAGAAACCAGTGTTCAGTTAGAGAAATTAACAACAGTGTATTCAGTAAAGTTTTCCTACGAGATCTAGGTAAGTCAGGTAGAGTCGCATATCAAATTCTAGCTGGTGATAATCGGGTTCCATATGCTCGCATAGTTTATAGAATGCCTTGTTATGCTGTTTTTCTTTTAAATGTGCAAGTTCATGTACTGCGATCATTTTTAAAAATTCAATCGGTGCTTTTTTAAATACTGATCCTATGCGTATTTCATTTTTTGATTTTAAGTTGTTGCCCTGAACTCTGGATACAAATGAATGTAGTCCTAAGGCTTGGTGAAGTACGTCAATTTTGTCATCGTAAACAACTTTACTTAGCGGATTGGATTTTTTAATAAATTGATTTTTTATCTCCATGACATAGCTGTAAAGTACTTTATTGGTACTAATCTCATGAGGATTAGGGTATTTGTTTAACAGTATCGTTGATAATTTATCATTTTGGATCAGCAAGTGTACTTGATCCGTCACAGTTGCCGAATAGCCTGCCAGGTATTTTAATTTATGCATTTAAAGAGGCTCAATTACTGATCCAAACGGGGTTTTATAGAGTAAGTGTTAATCCCAGGGTGGTTCATCGCCACTATAAGTAACCAGGGTTTTATCTTTTGGGTGAGTGGTTACACCTTGGGCAGCATTATTAGTTGTTGTGCGTGGTTTTGCTTTACTTTTTGTTAATGAGGTTTTTGAGGTGGCGGATTGTGACTGCCATTTTGTAAAAAGTGTTATGTCGGCATTGGCGGGGGCATACCATTTCTTATGGGTAGCATCCCATTTTGCACCCAGTGCTTTTGCTGCATCCTTTTCTGCAAAGGGTACATTAAGATAAGTTTTTGCGTTGACCATTTTAAATGAGTGGTGTTGATTGTTTGTAGACGCATTGTAAATCATTTTTTGATGAACAATATGTAATGCCAAAGTTTCATCATGATTTTTGGTTTAAATGTGGTGAATTAGGTCTGGAGGGTGGTAAAATTTTTTCTGAAAACTATATCAAATAAGTTACGCATTGACAGGTAATGTTAAACAAAGAGATACGATTTCACCTTGCGAACATCCTTTTTCGGACAGCTCTGCTGCAGCATCAGAGTCTTAGTTAAATTAGAGAGGCAGGAATATCGAAAGATGACCTGAAAATCCCTGCAACTTTATTGGGTATGCTAAGGTTAGAAGCTTTATTTGGAGAAGTTAATGATTGACCTTTACTGTGAACGTTTAGATTCAAGTTTTTGGGCTGAACCAATTAATGCACTAACCAATTTTGTTTTTATTATTGCCGCGTGGACTACTTGGAAACATGGGCATCGTCTAGGTAAATTATCTAATCCAATTTGGGTGTTGATTTGCTTAATGGTATCAATTGGAATAGGTAGTTTTCTATTTCATACGTATCCCACTAATTTAACAAGATCTCTTGATATTTTACCAATTCTACTTTTTCAATTTGTTTTTATGTGGGTTTACATTCGAAGAATTATTCAGTTGAGAAGGGTTTATGCAATAGGTTTTTTGGTGGTATATATTTTTTTTGCTTTATTAGGAAGGCAATTCCCACATCTACTCAATTGATCACTCAGTTATGTACCGGCTATTTTTCTATTGCTTGGTTTGGGCCTGTATCATCTTATCGATAAAAAAAGAGAAAGATTTATACTGCTAATAGCACTGGCAGTTTTCTCACTAGCTCTTTTTTTTCGTACTATTGATGCAATGATCTGTCCTTATTTTTCGATTGGTACACATTTTCTATGGCATATTATTAATGGAGTTTTAGTTTATCTGACAGCACGGGCTGTAATATTAAATCTCCCCCAAGCCCCCCAGGTTAACTCCTAAACGCATTAATTGCGCTCAGAAAAACAAGTTCCAACAACCAGAGTCTTTCTGTGGCTTGACTGAATTAAGTTTGACTTTACCCTGCGATAGCACTGAGTTGGTTCATTTCAGAAACCGGATAGACAGCATTAATCTTTTTATGACTGCCTGTGCATGGAATATGGCAAAATAGATAGGAGAGGCTATTTTGTTTCTTTTTTTTACTAGTTGTTTTCCAAAAATAGTGCTTAGAAACGTAAAAATATGGATTTCTCAGCTGATAAAATTGATGGGAACGATTTTGGTTAAATTTACCGATTCAAGAAACCAACCTTATCGACTTTTTAGGGCTGACTAATTAGTAATAGCAGTGTGGTCTTTTTTAAAGCGGGTATAATCTGTTCTTTTTTTGCCCTAAATTTCAGAAATGTATTTGTGTGTGGTGTTTGGATTGATGTTTAAATTTGGGATAGTGAGAACTAACAATTTTGACCAGTTACAGCTAAATGAAGTGTTCAGAGATCCGGCAAATTTGGCCACTTGATCTAACGGTGTTATCACTGTCTTTAAAAAAACTATTGGTAAAATGTCATGTATTATTTTAAACAATTTGTGATCAGGGTTTTACTCTTTGCAGTTTTTTCATTATTAACGCCAACTGCCTTTGCAGACATCAGTTTTACCTCAGCTAATTTTAGTGCACAAGAAGATTCAGGTGTTATTACGGTATCAGTTAACCTGGCTGCAAACTGTTTTGGTGAATGTTATGATGCGATTTTAATTGATTATTCAGTTAGTTCTGGTACAGCTACCTCGGGCGTGGATTATACGCCGGTCAATGGACAGCTAAGTTGGACGGCTAACGGTATTCAGTCTTTTCAGATACCTATTGTTGCTGATTCTAGTATTGAACCAGATGAGAGTATTGTCGTTACGCTTAACAATTGCCAAGAGGATAATTTTGGATCCTTAAACATTTGTGATGCTAATGAGTTTACATTATCGCCAATTAATT
>WTAG01000079.1 GCA_013139755.1 Methylomarinum sp.
AATACTTAGATTTTTAATTTCTGGGTGCTTATCTATATAAGGTATCCCTTGTTTTGTTCCTGGACGTAAACCTGCCCAATGATGAGTTATGGGAGAGTTTTTCAAAGCAGGAAACAACTCAGTTGCAAAGCATGTTAGCTTGTCTTTGCTTTCATTTGATGTGCTCTTATCAAACTCAGTGTGTTCTACTGAGCTACCTGCTAAAATTTTTCCATCGCGACGAGGAATCAAATAATGGTCGTTATCTAGCACCATGTGTAATAAAGTCTCAGGCTTAGCATCAAATAATAGCATTTGCCCCTTTACAGGTGAAATGTCAGGTGAGTGAGGATCGTTGGGTAATAGTTTTTTGCTTAGCTCTGCAGTCCAGGCACCTGTACAAATAATTAACTGATTAACGTCAATATTTCCTTTATCAGTTATTAGGGTATTAATTTGCCCATTATTAATTGTTGCATCAAGTACCGCACAGTTTTCTATAAAAGTAACTCCCGCACTCAGCAAGTAAGCCTTTAAAGATTTTAATAGTCTTGGGTTTCGAGCTTGCGCAATATTAGGCAGCCATAAAGGATTGTCTAGTTGCGTGTTCAGGCCATTAAAAAGTGAGCTGTCCGCGCTTTTATAAGGAATCTCATGCTGATCACACCAGGCCGTTGCCAGCTCGATATCAGGGTTTTTACAGATCAGTAGGCCGCAGTCATACCATTCAGGGTCTATTTGTGTGGCTTTAAATAGATCATTTGATAAAGCAGAGTAATTTTTATTACTCTCTATCACCAGGGCGCTGATAGCTTTAGGCTGCCGCCATGGATAAAGTGGCAGTAAAATGCCACCACCGGCCCAGGAAGACTCTTTACCGGATAGGGATTTATCGATAAGGCTGACGGTATAACCAGCTTTAACAAATTCTCTGGCGGTTAATAAGCCAATCGCACCGCTTCCTATAATGGTGATATCTGAGATATTGGACATGTATTTTGAACGAGAGTTTGAAAGAGTAAAAGTAGCCAGCAATAAAGGCTGGTGCGCATAGTATACAGTAGCTGTATCAAGGAAGTAGCTGTTGTTTTTTTTCTACAATGATATATTAAAGATTATTAATATGCCGTATGTTACTGAAAGAAAAGGAATAAAAAAATAATGCTAAAACTTGTAAGGAATTAAATTAACTGCTACTATTACCCGCGTAAATCATTTTTTGTTGTGTGTCGGCAAATAATTTATAAAAATAACAACCTCTTGAGGGGAAATCGATGATCAAAAGAACAAAGATAGCGCTGAGCGTAGCAACAGCGTCTTTAACACTAGCTGGAGCAATGGTTTCTCCACAAGCGGCTGCTCAAACACAAGCAGAAGCAAATGCTAAAAAAACAGCGGCTTTAGAGTCACAAGTTAACGAAATGGCATCTATGATGCAAGCAATGCAAGCAGAATTAAGCCGTGTAAAAACAATTGCTGCTAATGCTGCTGATACAAATAAAGTACAAGAGCTGGATCAATGGATGGCTTCAGTTAAGAATGCACCTGTTCAGGCAGCTGTTAAAGAGCATGCTTTCCTTGTTCGTGGTGGTTGGATGCATATGAGTGATAATCGTGGTTCAACGGCTGATGCACTTGGTGCTGGTACTGGGGTAGGAACAGATATTCTAACTAGTGACGTTGATAAGGACGCTTTCTATTATGGTGGTGCGATCGATTTCAATATGAATAATGATCTATTCGGTTTGATGGATGACGTGTCTTTTGGAATTGAATTAGGTATTGAATATTCTGAATTAGGTGACAGAAAAGAGAGTGGCTTAACTAGAGCTATTACTACATTAGATGCAGTTAATGGCGGAACTGTACCTGGTGCAGGAAACTTGCAACAAAATGTAACCGTTAACATGTTAAGAGTTAGCGCGGCACCTAAAATCAGATTCATGCATGGTAGCAAATTAAGACCTTGGATTATTCCTTTAGGTTTAGATTTAAACATCATCAGTCCTCCATCTGATGCGGTAACCGTATTGAACTCTGGTATGCAGTTTGGTACTGGTGTTGATTATGAGATTCTACCTAACATTATTGCCGGTGTTGATGGTCGTTATCACTGGACTCCAGATGATGTTGATGGCGTAGATACAGATGGCTTCACATTAGGTGGGTCTATCGGTTTCAAATTCTAAGTTTTATAAAACTTAAGGAAACCCTAAAAGGGAAGGTGTTAAAACCTTCCCTTTTTTTGTGTCTAATTAAAAAGACTTTCTATTTTTGTAAAGCGCTATCGTCTCTACTGACTGCGTGATTTCGAATAAAAAATATTCTCAGTGAGGACTGTAAATTTTAGGCTTAATACAATAGGCGGAGTTTGTTTTCTCTGAGTGGCGTGTATATACTCTTTAGTAAAATTTAATGTTTAGTGAAGTTTGCGCTAAATAAGATATCAACTATAGAGTGAACGCTTTGAAAAAACACAGTCATTATTTTTCATTACTTTCTGTATTATGTTTGTCTGTACTGTTAAACGCTTGTACGGTCGTTTATAAAGGCACTGGAAATGCCATGATCGGTTATGCTGAAGATCAGGGCGTACCGTATATACTGGCGGCTGATGATGTCAATTTGACCTGTTCGATGGTAGATGCGTTCACTCCCTTTCTGTTAAGTTTTTCTCGAGTCACAACCCCACCTGACCAGCTTGCCATTTTGTTTTATTTGATGGCTGGAAACTGTATTGAATTTGAAGCCTGGGAAGAAGAACTTAGGTATTTACGTGCAGTACATGCAAAAAATCCAACTGAAGCTCAGGATGCACGCATTTCACAGCAAAGATTTTTGGGCTTAGCTGCTCGCAGGCAGTTGAAAGGGTATCATTATCTGGCTAAGGTCTTTGTCGAGCCAGGGACTGAGTGCCCAGAGTTTGCTTCTGATAACGATGAGTTGTACTGGTTAATAGGTCTTATTAATGGAATACAAGCGATCATTAATGATATCGCTTCTGGTGGAACGGTTGAAGTTCCCATGGATATTGCTGCAAAAGTCGGTCGGGGGGCGGCTTGTTTGGATAATGAAAAATGGTGGGGAACACCCGAAGCCATTCAGGCAGCAACCTGGATTACCATTCCTGGTAACCGCCCTGTCGATAGAAACCCTGAGCAAACCTTAAAGCATTCATTACAAATGGGGCTGCAACAAGGGATCAGAATTCCTCAGGTGTTGGCGGCTCAGGTTTATTTGGGACAAGGGAAGATTGAAGAGGTCAAAAAAATTATTCGTAACCATTCAGGATTGGCGAAACAAACGCCAGCAAGTGAGACATTTAAAAGTCTGAATGATGTTTCTCAACTGCAAATACAGGCGATTTCCGACCGATTATGGACAGAAGCGACAGGGAGACGAACGCCATTAGGAAGAATAGGCTCTTTTTGGGATGACTCGGAAAAGTTAGTAGAAACTATCGATATTGATGAAATACTTTAACGAGAAAAAATTGGGCAATTGAGCGAGATAGCAACGTGCCCAACAATCAGCTAGCTTTACTTATAGAACAATTG
>WTAG01000449.1 GCA_013139755.1 Methylomarinum sp.
GGCATAGATGCAGCTATTGCTATTTTAGCGACATTAACTGCGGGCGCTTGTTATATCCCTTTAGACATAAAAAATCCTAGCAGTAGCTTAAGCTATATCTGCCATGATGCTGATGCACAATTTATTATTGGCAAGGGTGAATGCCCCGACTGGGTGGATAATCCACACCTATGGCTGGATATTAATAAGATGCCAGAAGTAAATACCATTACTTCAGCGACTGTAGACCCAGAATCACTGGCAGCGATACTTTACACCTCTGGCTCTACAGGTACACCTAAAGGCGTTGCTTTAAGCCATAGAGCAATGAGTAATTTTGCTGATTGGGCTGCTGATACATTTAATATCAGTAACAAAGATCAAATAGCATCATTAACCCCCTTTCATTTTGATCTTAGTGTGTTTGATCTATTCAGCAGTTTAAGTCGTGGGGCAACAGTACACTTCATCCCTGCCAGATTAACACTATCTCCTAGCAAGTTAACACTTTGGCTTAAAGATAATAAAATCAGTGTCTGGTACACCGTGCCTTCCATACTTAGTTTTATCGCGCTTAAAGGCGCATTAAACAGCATACCGTTACCTGATTTAAAAAGCCTTTTGTTTGCTGGTGAAGTCTTCCCTACCCCACAACTTATTAAACTGTGCAATCTATTACCGCACGTTGATTTTTACAATCTCTACGGCCCGACTGAAACCAATGTCTGTTGTTACTGGTTTGTTGACATTGACCGCTTAAACCCTGATCTACCCATTCCCATAGGCAATCCAGCCTGTGGTTCAAGATTAAAAATTAATCCCGATACCGCTGAATTATTGGTAAAAAGTGACAACAACCTATCGGGGTACTGGCAACAAGGTCAACTGATCCCGGCTTTATCCTCTGATTACTTTTATCAGACAGGTGATAAAGTATCTATTAATGAATATGGCGAATATTGTTATCACGGACGATTGGATAGAATGTTGAAATGCTCTGGTTATCGAGTAGAACCTGCCGAAATCGAAAGCATTATTCAACAATGCCCTGAAGTAGAAAGTTGCGCTGTAGTGGGTATTAAAGACAGTACCAGCGGCCAACGTCCTGCGGCGGCTATGGTATTAAAAGGCGATAGTACACTTGCCGATATTATTAAGCCACTCAGACAAAAACTACCGTCTTATATGCAGCCCAGTAAATATATCGTACTGTCGTCGCTGCCTTATTTAGATAACGGTAAAACCGATTATCAATCGTTACAAAAGCAATTGGAGAAACAATGAACGCACTGCCTGCTGCCGGTGATATGCAATCATCCAAACAACGTTTTATTCATTGTGCAAAACAGGGGGTGTTAAAACATGCTATTCCCCTTGATAAAGGTGGATATGATGATAATTTTGCTGATTTAGTTGCTGCACATGAATCTTTAGGAAAACACAGTTTAGATAACGGTTTATTACTGTCTATCAACGCACATCTTTGGGGTTCTGTTTTCCCCCTACTTAACTATGGCACAGAGGCACAGCAACAACAGTACTTAGCACCGTTATTATCAGGTAATTTAATTGCAGGACATGCCATTACCGAACCACAAGCTGGGTCTGATCTTAATGCCCTGGAAATGACAGCAGAAAATACCGAGAATGGGTTAGTCCTTAGTGGTCATAAACGCTTTATCACTAATACCCCTATCGCTGATTTATTGGTCGTTTATGCACGTTTAGATGATAAATTATCGGCCTTTATCGTGCATGCTAATGATAGTGGCGCTAATTTTAAAGACAAGCCAGAAGTCACTGGCTGTAAAACAGCAACCATGGGTGATGTGATTTTAGAAAACTGCTTAATTCCTCACTCAAGACAATTAGGTAAAACCGGTGCTGGCAATATGATGATCCAGCAAGCGCTCGAATTAGAACGTGCCTTTGTGTTTGCCGGAATCAGCGGTGTGATGGACTGGCAATTAACCACAGTCATTCAAGCCAGTCGCCAACGTAGAGTCAACGGCAATCACCTAGGTAAAAACCAGGCGATCAGTCATAAAATTGCTGATATGAAATTACGATTAGACACGGTTAAACTTTGGGTAAATGAATGCGCCCGCTTAAAAGATAATAATAAGCGTATTACACTCGCCAGTGCACAAACCAAACTATTTGCCGCCGAAGCCTTTCTGCAATCCAGTTTAGACGCCATACAAATCATCGGTAGCAGCAGCCTGATAACAAATAACCCAATCTCTGGACTAGTTAATGATGCATTAGCCAGCCGCTTATTTTCTGGTTCTTCTGAAATTCAGAAAAATATTATTGCGGCATTATTGGGAACTGGCGAAGGATATAAATAAACCAAAAAACTGCCACACCCGTTTATAATTTTGTAAAAAATCAAATAGGAAATAATATGCCTTATCTCATTCGTTCAGTTTTAATCGCTTTATTTTTAATGCTCACCGCCTGTTCCAGCATGTATTACAGTGGCCTAGAAAAAATAGGCATTCCAAAACGTGATGTTATGGTACATCGTGTAGAAAAAGCACGTGATACCCAAGAACAAACCAAAGAACAATTCAAATCAGCCCTAGAACAATTTACAGCAGCAACGCAGTTTGATGGTGGGGATTTGGAAAAAGTCTATAACAAACTAAATTCTGAATATGAAGCCAGTGTAGACCAGGCAGAGCTAGTCAGAAAACGTATCGATTCAATTGAAGATGTATCTGGAGCCTTATTTGAAGAATGGGAAGATGAAATTGAGCAATACAGCAGCGCATCACTCAAACGAAACAGTCAAAGACAGCTAACTGCCACCAAACGCCAGTACAAACAGTTAATCGCGGCAATGGAAAAAGCTGAATCTAAGTTAGAGCCAGTTTTAACTGTGTTTAAAGATCAAGTTCTCTATTTAAAACACAACCTAAATGCACGAGCTATTTCATCACTTAAAAATGAGTTAAGTAGTATTAAGTCTGATGTTTCATCGCTTATAACAGCCATGGAAAAATCAATTGATGAAGCTAATGCGTTTATTAGCTCCATGGAGAACTGATCCTCTATAAACTTTTAACATAGAGAACTTGAGAGATCACAGAGTACACTGAAAAAGAACTTCGTTATCACTGTGCCTTCTCTGCGTCCTCTGTGTAATACTTTTGTTCAGATGAATTCAGGCAAATAACAACCTTCCTGTTTGGAAAATCAAGGGCTGAATGCTAACCTTAGAGGTTGATGGCTGTGATCATGAGTTTTACTGAAGAAAAATAAGCTGGAAAGATGGAATAAATTTAGTAGGTGGTGCACTTGCTACCTGAACGCGGCGTTTTCATGGTTAAATAATTTTCGTAGCCTTTCGAAAGATTTTGAAATATTAACAGCAACTCCAGAGAATATGATTGGAATTGCTATGATTAAATTAACTCTTGCAAAATGTGTTTAGGTATTTTAATGACAGCTTCTTAAAGCAATACCTGAATATATTGTAGAGAACTAAAAATAGATGTAAAAAGAGGAATTTACGATGTCGGCTCAAATAAAAAAAACTGCACATGGTGGTTGTCCACATGATTGCCCTGATACCTGCTCAATGGTCTATGAAGTTGAGAATGAAAAACTGGTGGGTGTTAAAGGTAACCCTGATCATCCTATGACTCGGGGTGGATTGTGTGTCAAATTAAAAGATTACGAAAAGCGACATTACCATCCTGACCGCCTGTTATATCCATTGCGCCGTACAGGTCCAAAAGGCAGCAAACAGTTCGAAAGAATTAGTTGGGACGAGGCACTGGATGAAATAACCAGTAAATGGAAAGCTATTATTGAAGAGCATGGACCGCATGCAATTATGCCCAATAGTTATTTAGGAAACCAAGGTCTGGTGCATGGATTAAATGGTGGTGATGCCTTTTTTAACCGTATGGGTGCAACCGTTACCGAACGTACATTTTGTGGTGAAGGTTCTTGTACGGCCTGGTTATTGACTGTCGGCCCCACGGCGGGGGTTGACCCCGAAAGTTTTATTCACTCTAAATACATTGTTATTTGGGCGTGTAATTCTGTCAGTACCAACCTGCATCATTGGCATACTGTTAAAGAAGCGCAGAAAAAAGGGGCGAAAGTCATTGTTATTGATTCTTATGCGTCGAAAACAGCCAAAGAAGCCGACTGGCATATTGCTCCCAAGCCAGGCACAGATGGTGCTTTGGCAATGGCTATGATTCATACCCTTATCGAAGAAGGTTTGGTGGATCAGGATTATGTGGATAATTATACCGTTGGTTATGCTGATTTAGCCGAGCGTGCCAAGGATAGAACACCAGAATGGGCAGAACAAATTACCGGTATCCCTGCTGAAGATATACGCAAGTTTGCCAGAGAATATGCCACTACTCCGCCAGCCGCCATTCGCCTGGGTGTCGCGTTAGAAAGAAGCTATGGTGGAGGTCAGGCTATTCGTGCAGTGACTTGCCTTCCTGGTTTAATTGGTGCCTGGCGTCATGTCGGTGGCGGTGCATTACAATTCCCTGTGTGGGAGCATCCGTATAAATTTGATGTCATCAGTCGCCCGGATTTAATTCCAGAAGGCACGCCTGTGGTTAATAACCTTCAACTCGGTCGGGTGTTAACGGGTGAAACAAAACTTGATACCCCGATTAAATCGATGATGTGCTGGAATACCAATCCAGTGACACAGGCACCTGAAACTGACAAGATTATCGAAGGACTGAAACGCGAAGATCTGTTTATGGTATCCGCAGAGCATTTTATTTCTGATACTGCAGCGTATGCCGATATTGTACTGCCTGCATCTATGGGTGCTGAAATGGAAGATATGGTTCTCTCATGGGGACACCTTTATCTGACGTACAATGAAAAATGTGTCGAATCTCCAGGCGAAGCTATCCCGAATAATGAGATTTTCCGTCGATTAGCACAGCGAATGGGTTATGAAGAAGAAAATTTCAAATGGTCAGATAGTGAATGTTTAG
>WTAG01000360.1 GCA_013139755.1 Methylomarinum sp.
AACCATACCTTGGGTTTTGGTAAGGATGCCTTCTACAAGTTCCTGAGCCATCCAAGCTTCTTTAGGGTATTTCAGTTTATGAGGTGGCTTAAGGTTGTGGTCTGCCTTGAAGCCAGTGCGCATGTAAAAATCTGGATCACCATATACAAGCACTATCTCGGCCCCACGATCTTTTAGAGTTTCAAGCCCCTTATTAATAAGCTGCGTTCCTATCCCACTTCTTTGCACAAGCCTAGTAACTGCTAAGGGAGCAAGAATATAAGCTGAAACTTCCTCAACCCCTTCAATGTTTACTGAGCTAAAAATAACGTTGCCAATAATCTCGTTGTCCTGTTCTGCTACAAGAGAAAGAATTGGCAGTGCTGTTTTGTCCTCTAAAAGATCAATAGCAAGTTGAGAGACAGATTCTCCCTCAGATTGACCAAACGCATTTTGATGCACCTTTCTGATAAACGTTTTATCGTTTTCTACTGATTCTCTAATTTTCACTGATTTTCCTATAGGCCGCATTTCTTAATTTGTTGTGTATAGCCATGGATTAACTAAGTTTAAATTTTCCAAAAAATCAAAGTCAGAGGTATTACGCGTTGCAAGCAATGCAGAATTTTGTACAGCAATCGCTGCAATTTGTGCATCCTCAACACTCATTGGACGACCTTGTTTTTTTGTAAAGGCAATGATTTTTGCATAATGAGTTGCAGTTTCACCATCAAACGGCAAGCATCGATTAGTAAAACTCGTAAAAATCAACTCAGCAGCTTGTAATAAAGCTTGTTTGCGTTTGCCATTCTCTAAAATAGCTATTCCCATTTCGATTTCAGCTTTAACAATAGCAGGAAGAAATAACTCATCGCTAAATTGTTCATCTAACCATTCAATAACAGCTAAATTAGGTTTTGGTCGCATTAACTCAGAAATGATATTAGTGTCTAATAATATCATTTTGTATTTTCAAAATCAGGTGCTGTTCGAGGGAGTGACCGACCTGGCACTTCTAACTCAATGCCATCAGTTATTTCCATAATTTGTTCGTGTAAACGGCTGCCTAAGTTTTTTTGCTGATCATTGGGAAAGAGTGCTTTCTTAAGAATACGATACACCTCTTCTTCTGTGGAACAATTATGTTGTTTTGCTTTGATTTGTAATTGCCTTTCAATAGCATCATCAAGATTGTGAACAGTAAGAGTAGTCATAATAACCTCCATACTAATGTTAGTAATTTATTTTAAGAATATTAACCTGTTACTTAGGTTGGTATAAAGCCTTTGTTTTTTTAAACATCTGCCTCTTAACTCCTAAGAGTTTTCTACATTTTTACACTGGGTTCGGAATATTTTCTTAACGGCATTTAGTTCGTCCACAATCGTCTCATATACGAGTCGTCTCAACGTCATTCCCTGAAAAGAATCATTCATCCTTCCGACTATGCTGAAAAACAAGCTTTCAAAACTGTTACACCGCACGAAATTAGCTTGGAACTCTACTCCACCCGTACTAAAAGAGCCGGAATCGCCTACATTGCACTCTAAGTCATCAATAACCTTAACTTCGCTAATGCTACTTGGAGATTCCGAAAAATATTGGGTCAACGGAGTAATGCTGCGACCAAAGCCATTTCTTTCAGCACTCCCAAGTACTAAATGAACCGAGATCGGCAGTTTCGAGTACATACGGAAGTGCTGCTTTAATGTGGGGAAATTTGTTTCAACAATGCTTTTGTAATTCTCCAGAAAAGCCGAATAAAGCCACACTAAATAACCCTTAGCGTCATCATTCGAGATTGGGTGGGCTTTAGCCACCTCGATTTTCAGCTTGCTCTCTCCGTCATATAATGGGCTTTCTATCTGGACTTTGGTTGAACGAAGCCAACTTATTGCCTTCACCAGCGGTCTTTCCAGTTTATCAAGATCTACATAACGAGCGTGAAACTTTGGTAGGTGACCAGAATCCAGCGAGTTATCTACCGCATCAGAGATTTGTTTCTCATCTTGTGCCGTCAAGTTCAAGGAATAACTAACAAAGCCACCATCCCACATCTCTTCAATTTCACCGCTTCGCCTCTTTGTCGAAGTTAGCTCATATCGATAGTGCCTGTGCAGTTTCTCGCGCAACAGTACGTTTAGGACTTCATCAAGTTTAAGGGGATAACTTATAGACTGACCGTCAGCATCGAGCAGTGCCTTGAAGATTCCTTTGTTCTGCAAAACAGTTTCGACAATAAATTCCACGAGTAGATCTGGACAATTCGATTCGTTAAGACTACCTTCTTCCACGAACAGTGATAGTTGGGGTAACAGTTCGTGATTGATGACTTCTGAGGTGATATCTATCCCACCTCGAAAACCTCGAGCGCTGCTCGTCCTGTGAAGTTGATTAGCTCCATCAAGGTATGATAAGTTCGACTTTCCTATCGCTTGCTGTACTGGTATAAAATGAATCTCCTCCTCTGTTTCTCCTAGTGCTCGAAAACCGTAGCCCCCGAGGTACTGATTAACAAGGAAAAACTCTCCGATAAACCCGACCCTACCGTCTGTCTGGGGATTGAACGTTTCTCGCAACTCTGGAAAATGTTGTTGAACAAGAGATGTATATCTGTGCAAATAGCGAACAGCATTTTCCCGCACTTCACGATCAAGAACAATTTTGTGTCCCATCGACGCCAGCCGATAGTAGAGTGAGAAAACATCAGCTCGGGTGCCAAACCCAGTTACAGTATCAAACTCATCCGCTAGTCGCTGTTGGGATATCGTATTAAACCTAAATACTTTAAACGCAACAATATAATCCCTGAGTTGCTGGAAATAGAAGCCAATCGCAGGTGTGCCGGTTTCACTTGTGTTACGCAAAAGGATTCCGTACTCAAACAACTCCTCCATAATGGACTCTGTAACCCTT
>WTAG01000422.1 GCA_013139755.1 Methylomarinum sp.
TTATACTCATGGTTATGGCCTGGTTATATCCCCCTCTGCACAACAGGCAAAAAGACCTATGCAGTGGTTATTACAGAACTTTGGACAATCAGTTCAAACTGAAAAATTGCAAATTGATCAAGCTGAAATATATTATGGCCTGGCTGATTATCCTTATGCCATTGTGCCTAATACTGAATCACTAAAAACTGAAAATAAAACTGCTGGTGATCTAAGTACGGACTATAAGGGAACAGGCGGTTTACCTCTGTCCACAGAATTTCAAAAAACGGTAGTTTCAGGTTTCTTAAAAGACGTTCGAATCTTATTTTCAACAGGTATTAATAAAAATAGTCGAATTCTGGTACGTCGAAATATTTATAAACGAATCAAAGCAATTACGCCGTTTTTATACCTGGACAAGGATGCCTATCCTGTTTTAAGCAATAATAGAATTTACTGGATAATTGATGCGTATACCTATTCCAATCGATACCCTTTGGTCCAGCCCATTAATTTAAATAACCTTGAAAACCAAACCAAAACCTTTAATTATGCAAGAAACTCCGTCAAGATTATTGTAGATGCTTACAATGGTTCAGTTGATTTTTATGTAGTCGATAAACAGGATCCCATAATCAAAACTTATCAACGTCTTTATCCAACTTTATTTAAAGATATAACGGCTACACCCAAGGCATTGATCAAGCACTTCAGCTACCCAAAAGACTGGTTTGAACTTCAAATGAAATTATACTCAAAATTTCATCAAAAGAACCCAACCATATTTTATCAACAAAGCGAAGCTTTGGAGTTATCCAGGATGAACGATAAAATTGTGCATCCCTATTATTTAACTTTTGATATAGAAGAGCTAACAAATACCCCAGCTATTGAACGTCAAAAATTTGTTTTAGTCAGCCCTTTGTCACCTATCGGACGCGACAATTTAAAATCAGTTGCTATTGCAGGTTGTTTAAACGCTGTGCACTGTAGTGATCACTATCAAGATGATATTTTTATCTACAAGTTTCCTGGTTATCTCCAGGTTGAAGGTCCAGCTCAAATCAGTGCATTAATAAATCAAAATCCCGACATATCCAGGCTGTTCACTCTATGGAATCAACGTGGTTCAAAAATTATACAAGGTAAAATAATCATCATTCCTGTAGAGCATTCCCTACTCTATATACAGCCACTTTATTTAGTCTCTGATTCAGCTCAAGGTTTCCCAAGTCTAACAAAAGTTATTGTTGCAATGAATCGTCACACTTTTATGGCAGACTCCCTTCCATTGGCTTTTGAGGGCTTGCAAAAAAAATTACAACCCCCATCAAATGAGCGGCTCCCCACTGTGACCGGGGAAAAAACCGACTATCCTGACCCAAAATAAATCAGTTGACCGCTACGGGGTTATAAATAAGCTAACCCTAATATATTTTTATATCAAAAAAGAGAGCCTGTATGGAGCATTGCGGAATACAGGATGAATGCACGTTTATTCCCGTATTACGTGATGCTCCATATGGGCTACGAATCAATGTTTTTCTTTCCCTGTTTTTTTAGTAACCGATTAGAGTTAGTGTTTATTGGGATTAGTCTAATACAACGACCACAAGTTTGTGAGTGAGATTATCTTGTAATTCCTGCGAGCTTTTTGCAGGAATCTAGTACTCCATTGAGATTGTATTAACGGGTAAAAATTTAAAATAACACTGATCGTTGTTAAGCCCTCCCATGCTGGGGAGAGTTGGGGGGAGGAGAAATAAGAAGATTCTCTTCTTCAATTTTCTCTTATTAATCAAGAGATAAAAGAATTCGGGAATGACAGCCTTTTTTTACGAACTTACGAATCGCTGTACTAGTACTCTATCAACATTATATTGACGGGGATAGAGTACTAAATTTAAAGTTAATGCACCCAGCGTTTTGAAATATATGTAGTCGCATCTTTAACATTAAGATCTCTAGTGCCTCCCCCTGCTCTCAGGTAAAACTTTGTATCCTTGTTCTGTTTAACAAAAACGGGATGAGATGAAGGAATGACAATCAATCTACAGACATATTTCTCATCGAGAAAATGAAACAAGACTTGAATATATTGACAAAAATTGGCACCTAAATTTGAGGTAATTGTAGTCATTAGTAATTGCTCATAACCGTCACAGTCTTTCCGCCTCAAGGAATCAAAATCTTTTTCCAAGCCAAGAATTTCACCATCATCTGCAACACCAATCAATAATGTTCCGCCTGTATTACTATTAAGAAAACCAGCAAGGGTTTTAATAACAACATTTTCCAGGTTTTTATTAGTGCATGACTGTTGATAGTCCCAACGAAAAGAGGATTTGAACTCCAGAAAGGATCCTTCGCCTTGCTGTATTGTCGATTTTAAATCACGCTGTAATTCTTCTTTTAAACGTTCAATCTGAGCTAATTTACTATGTAGCTTCCCGTAAACCCAGGCTAAAAAAACACCAAAAACAATACCAACTTTAGCCAGGAACCATGTTTTTATAGGGGTTTGACCTTGTAATGACATGATCAATCGTCCAGAAACATATTCAAAAGCAGACTTCTCTTCTACACCATGCTCATGAAAATAAATGAAGTCATAAAGTGGATAGAAAAGAAGAACACCAACTAATGCACCAATTACTGCAGCAGATAAAAATAGCATTAACTGCATTTTTAATTTTCTAACAATCAAATATAAATATCTTTTCATTGGATATATTGTCCCCTTGAAGTAACGCTTACTGGATGCAGTAAAAACCAGTAAATAACTAAGATATAGTGATATGCATAAGTTTTACAGAATTCGTATTAACTTTATAACTTAACCTTCTAGCGCTTTATCGAATGAATCAGATGCTTCCCAAACCCGGTAGCGGATTTCATAGTTTTTAGGTACATAAATAACAATAGGGAGACGACTGTTATATCGAATTTTGATTGGTGCAGCAGTGACCAACTTCTTTATTTTTGGTTCCCCCTCAGGGCTTGCCATCATGGTACTTATTATGGGTATGTCTCCAGTTGCCTGGTAATAGGAATACCCCCAGCCCTGCAATGTATGTCGCTCCAATGTATTGCCAAGCCGATAAATATTCACGCCGTCTGTCAATATTTCTTTACCGATTATGAGCTCAACCATAAAAGCATCTTCCTCACCTCTCTCCTTATGAGGAAGAATAATAACAAACCGCTGCATTCCTTCTTCAGCTACCGGAAACGCTTTTAATTCAGGGTGCTCTGCACTAAAGGCAGAAAAACTGAATATTATAAAAGTTAAAAAAAATAATGCTTTAATTTTCATCTTTTCTGGTATTTTTTGAAATATGTTAACCTTAATCGGTGATTCACATACGGATAGCAGAGCGCTAGAAATTGGTTTCTCTGGAGATTTAAAAGATTCTAGCTTCCCCCTTAAGGTAAACAAGTATTTTTCAACCGCTATGATATTAATAGCTTGTGCGCTGCACTATAGTGAAATAACTGATAGATTTAAGTTTCTGTAATTATCCACTATCTATTAAGAAGGGTATAAATCTTGAGTCAACTAGGCCCACCTCATGAGCTGACCTAAAAAAACCATTACAAGGCTGTAGCATATTTCCTAGCAACTAATAACCTGCACCCTTTTAATAAAAAAATTGAATACAAATAGTGTTACAGTTCTAACGTTCCAGCTTTACATTCAGCTAGTCTGGTTTTTAATTTATCGGCCCAATAATCATAAGCAGCTTCAACCTTACCCCAACTGTTGAATTTCTTAGTCCAGCTTTTACCACCAACACGTTTATCAACACCACTAGTTAATACTTGATGAGTTAATGAATCTTCAATTGAAAATTCAACTGCTGTTTGAGCAACAAATGTTCCAGAACCAAACGCTAATTGCTTAAGTCCAGAGATTGCAAGTGTTCCAGGATGAATTGAAGTTAAAACATCAAGTACAACATAAGAGTTATCCGCTTCGGTAATAGCACCTCTTACACGCATAACTCCAGGACCAGGTCTAGTAACTAACTGATAATCACCACTAAGCGCCTCTTTAACTGATTGATATAAATAATTTGTTAGCCTCTGTTGATCTTCAACCGAAACATCTGCCACACTGGATTTATCATGTACCCATATTGTAATAGGGTCTATCAATACTTTATCGTATTTTTTACATAAAGTAAGTAACTCAGGGTTTCGGTAGACTAGCAAAGCTTGGTCACTCTTGCCTTCTTTAAGCATAGAGTAATTACCTAAGAACCCGGCAGGTTCAACACTTTTTTCTTGATAAGTTGTCGCACAGCCAGTTGCCAATAAGCTCACAGCAAATAATGTTAATATTTTTTTCTTCATTTCTACTTCCTTAATTTAAAATTAATTTTAAAACACATGCCATCACGCGAGGAATAAAACCCTTACACACATTACATACCAATTTTCAAACCAAATAAGCACTAAAAGAGCAAGGATTAAATAATATCCTCGCACCCAACCATCGTACAAATAACAACTTTGACAATTTGCTTATCAAACCTTTCCATACGTTTTCCTAATCAACAATCGTCTATCGCTAGCGCTTGCTGCTCAAAAGCTTTAGTTTAATGATCACCTTGTTCATTTTTCACGTTAGCCCCTGTCCCAGCGCCAGAACATGCTGTTAGGGTAACAGACCCTAGTAGATACTAGAAATCTTTCTCAAGCAAATTTAATTATCTACTCCAGCAGGAATATACCATCATTCTTATTGCTTAATTACCACCCACATATCATTCATATTTAAACAGCTATAACTAACCAAATATAAAAAAACTCGGGCGGCTTGCCCCGAGCTGGATAGCTTATGGCGTTACAAAAGAATACGCATCATGTGTATCGGTTGATGTACCATTTTGTCTGGATACTAAAATAGAGGATGTGATTAGGGATTATCTTTATCACTCATATTTTGTTGTTTTACGTAGTCTACAAATTCAGCTTTAGTAAGCGGGTAACTGAAATAATAGCCTTGATAAATATTACAACCTTTTTGTTTTAGTACGTCTAATTGTTCCACTGTCTCTACACCTTCGGCAATAACTTGCATATCCAGCTTATTCGCCATCGCGATAATTGTTTCAACAATAGCCTCATCATTAATATCAATCAAAATATCACGTACAAATTGCTGATCAATTTTAAGTTGATTAAAAGGTATATTTTTCAGGTAGGTAAGTGAGGAATAGCCGGTACCAAAATCATCTAAAGAAAAACGGATACCCAGGTCATTCAAATGCTTAATCTTTTCAGTGGCTATTTCTATCTTGTCGATAAAAATACCCTCAGTAACCTCAATCATGAGAGATGAAATTGGTGCACACGTTTCATGCAATATTTTTTCCACTTCGTTAACAAAGTCTTGCTGCTTAATTTTTTTGGAACTGATATTTATAGCGACATGATCAATAAGTAAGCCTTCATCTTGCCACTCTTTAAGTTGTCGACAAGCAGCCTCAATCACCCAGGTGTCAAGAAGGGTAATTAAATTGCTTTGCTCTGCAATGGGAATAAACACACTAGGTGAAATCAAACCTTTTTCAGGATGGTTCCAACGTATTAATGCTTCAGCACTGATACAACGCGCTTTGTCATCTAATTGTGGCTGGAAAAATAATTCCAGCTGGTTTTCAGCTAATGCAGTTCTTAACTGGCTTTCTATTTGAATCCGATGGTCTGCTTTTGTCTGCATTTCTGCATTGAAAAAACTGATTAAATTCTTGCCGTCCTGCTTGGATCGATACATTGCAGTATCCGCTTGCTGAATGACATCCAATGCGGAAAATTCGCCTTCTGGATAAATACTGATGCCAATGCTAGATGAAAAGTGCATCGCTGTGTTATTCAGAATATAAGGTTTATTGAGTTCCTGTAAGATCTTTGTCGCCACAATCATCGCTTGCTCAGATGCTTGCTGTATATTCTTATGATAGGCATGTAGCAAGATCACAAACTCATCTCCACCAAGTCTTGCTGGCGTGTCTTCAGCACGCAAATGCAATCTGATGCGTTCTGCTACCAGGCATAACAATTTATCCCCGACGTGATGTCCTGCGGAGTCATTTAGTAATTTAAAATCATCCAGGTCTAAAAATATGAGCGATCCAAACAAACCATTTCTATCGGCTACCCTCATCTCTTGTTCAATTCTATCCGTTAACAATCGGCGGTTAGGCAATTGAGTAAGCACGTCATAATAAGCGAGTGCCTTAATTTCCATCTCCTTTTCTTTTTGCTCGGTAATATTGCTAGATACCGAAACAAAATGCGTAATTTCACCTTTATCATCTTTAACAGCGGTAATACTTTGCATCACCGGATAAATTTCTCCTGTTTGCTTACGATTCCAGAATTCCCCTTCATAATATCCAGTACCTAATAATTTTTTCCATAGATCTTTATAAAATTCTTTGTCTTGGCGTCCTGATTTTAGAATTCTCGGATTATTCCCCAACACACTGTCCGCTGAAAATCCTGACATTTCAGTAAAGGCTTTATTTACACGCACTATATTGGCCTGAGCATCTGTAATAATAACGGCCTGCATACTATCAAAAGTAGTTGCAGCAATTCTCAAATCCGCTTCAGTTTCTTTATAAAGACTAATATCCGACCATGAACCAAACACCTCTTTAATATTATTTTTTTCATCATATTCGACTATCAATTCATCTCTAATCCAGCAATATTCTCCATTTTTTTTCTTAAACTGGTATTCATGAATAAAGGAACCTTGCTCCATCAAAATCGACATATTTTCCAATGCATGTTTAGTATAATCCTGATGCAAATGATCAATCCATAAGGATTTATTTTGATACCAGTCCTCAGGTGTAAAACCACTCATTTCCGTAATTTTTTCTGAAATAAAACCAACCCTGAAGGGTGAGGAGACATTGCCTGTAGGCTTTAGGGTATAGATTACAGAAGGGCTTACAGCAAGCGTATGTTGTAAATATGTTTGGCTTTTCTGTAATTCATATGTACGTTTATGAACCTGTTGATCAAGAGAAGCATTTAAATCTTTTAATTCCTGATTAGCCGTTTGTAGCTGATGTGGACTGGGAATTCGCAGTGCGATAGGTATCAAAGGCCATAATAGTATCGCAGTCACCAGCGATATAAGTGCTGTCATTAGCTTGATAACAGAGGTCAGTCCATACAGAGGAAACCAGACATTAACAGCAGCCAAAAAATGCGTCGTACCACAGGCAAAAATAAATGCTGTAAAAAGAGTAAACAGCCATCTATTTTCCAGGTCTTTGCGTTTATAGACAAAATAACCTAAGGCAATGGGAATAGATAAATATGCGAGAAAGATAACTAGATCGGATACAACGGTTAACCACAGAATTATTGGTTGCCACTGAAAACAGAAACCATGTGGCATAAATCCTTGAGGACTGAAAAGAAAATTTAAAAAATCCTGAAACATTAAAATATACCTTCAATCGTTATTTTCTTGTAAGCCATAGTCAATTTCAACGTATCAATTGATACTGAATTAAGAGACCAGACTCTTAGGACTTCCTTTTGTATTATTAATACATAATACTCTGATACTTGTTCATATCAACCACAACTAACCATGACCTTAAACTAAAGAACACCACTTAAGTCAGCTTAAACCCGCTTAAAAACCAACGAGGTATTTATCCCACCAAAGGCAAAATTATTGCTCATGACATAATCGCATTCTAGCTTGCGAACATCACCTTTTATATAATCTAACTCCGCACATTGAGGGTCGATATTATCTAAATTGGCTGTTGGGTGAAACCAGCCTTCATTCATCATGTTGACTGCTGCCCATGCTTCTATGGCTCCACATGCGCCTAATGTATGCCCTGTGTAACTCTTGATTGAACTAATTGGAGTTTTGTTACCAAAAATCACGGCAGTTGCCTGGCTTTCGGCTATATCCCCTCTGTCTGTAGATGTGCCATGTGCGCTGATATATCCAATAGCGGATGCATTAAGTCGGGCATCTTGCATGGCCAGTTGCATAGCCACTTGCATACTGTCACTGTCTGGCTGGGTTACATGTAAACCATCTGAATTAGTGCCGAAGCCTACAATTTCTGCATAGATATGCGCGCCACGGCTAAGGGCGTGTTCTCTTTCTTCTAGAATAA
>WTAG01000512.1 GCA_013139755.1 Methylomarinum sp.
TTGCTCTACAACTTGTTCTTCATCACTCATAATTGTATCTGTCCTTCAAAAACTGAAACGGCTGGACCTTTCATAAATACCGGTTGCCCTCGACCAGCCCAATTGATTAATAATTCACCACCTGGTAATTCCACCTTAATATTCGTTTGATCCAGCTGGTTTTGCTCTATTCCAATAACGACTGCTGCACACGCGCCACTACCGCAAGCTAATGTTTCAGCTGCACCGCGCTCATAAACACGCAATTTAATGTGTTGTCGATTAATTATTTGCATGAAACCAATATTAGCTCGTTCTGGAAAAAAAGCATGACTTTCTAATGCTTCACCCAATTCGGCAACGGGGGCAGTGTTTATATCATTAACTTGTATAACGGCATGAGGGTTGCCCATAGAAACAGCGCCAAAGGCTTTTTCTGTGTTATTAACCGCTACGGTATAAAACAGAGATTCCTCTACTGTATTTAAAGGAATTTGTGCAGGGGCATGTCTAGGAATTCCCATATTAACAGTGATTAAACCATCTTGATCAAAGTTAAGTAATAACTGCCCAGAGTCGGTATCTACTCGAATTTGATCTCTGTTTGATAGTTTTTTATCGCGGACAAAACGCGCAAAACACCGAGCACCATTACCACATTGAGCGACTTCGCTACCGTCAGCATTAAATATACGGTATTTAAAGTCGGCATTATCACTAACTGGTTTTTCAACTAATAATAATTGATCACAACCCACGCCAAAATTCCTATCGGCAATAAACTTGATTTGTTCTGAGGTTAAATTAATGGCTTGGTTAATTGCATCGATAACAACAAAGTCATTACCTAGGCCGTGCATTTTTGTAAATTTAATCATAATGGTATGGCGGGCTATAGCCAGCTCTTGTTTATTATTTCTCACACTAAGCCGCAAAGGAAAAGAATTTAAACTCTTATCTCTTCTTAGTGTCTCCGTGTCTTTGTGTGATCTAAAAAATCAATAGTTTTCTATGGCAATAACTTTTCCCCAGCCCAAAGCTGTGGAATGGATTCACGCTCACGAATAACATGAACGGTATCTCCATCAACCATCACTTCTGCTGCACGAGGTCTGGAATTATAGTTGGAACTCATGGTAAAGCCATAGGCTCCCGATGAGCGTACCGCTAATAAATCATCAGCTGATAGTTTAAGTTCTCTGTCCTTACCTAAAAAATCCCCTGTTTCACAAACGGGTCCGACAATGTCCCAAGTCATTATATCTGCTGAACTGTTTTTATTAACCGGCACAATATCTTGCCATGCACTGTATAAAGAAGGACGTACCAAATCATTCATTGCCGCATCAACAATGGCAAAGTTTTTAAATTCGGTAGGTTTTAAGTACTCTACCCGAGTAACTAAAATCCCCGAATTACCGGCGATTGCTCGGCCAGGTTCTAAGGCGATTTCATAATCGCTATCACCTAAACGTTCTAAAATAGCTGCAACATATTCAGCGGGTTCAGGCGGTAGTTCATCTTTATATCGAATACCCAGGCCACCTCCTAAATCTAAGTGATGTAGATTAATGCCATCTTGTTTTAAGGCATCAACCAAATCCATTACTTTATCAAATGCAGCCAAAAAAGGTGATGTCTCGGTGAGTTGTGAGCCTATGTGACAATCAATACCAATAATATTAATATGCTCCATTTTGGCAGCACGACAGTATTCGGCATGAGCTAGTTCTATATCAATACCAAATTTATTTTCTTTCAGTCCAGTTGATATATAAGGGTGCGTGTTAGCATCTACGTTTGGGTTAACCCGAAATGACACCGGTGCAACAACACCTAACTCACCGGCCAACTGGTTGATTCGATCTAATTCCCCACTCACTTCTATATTAAAACAGCGAATGCCTATTTTAAGAGCGGCAATAATTTCGTCTTCACGTTTACCCACGCCAGAAAAAACAATCTTCTTAGGGTCGCCACCTGCGGTTAAAACTCGTTCTAGTTCGCCTAAAGAGACAATGTCAAACCCAGAACCTAAACGCGCCAAGACATTAAGAATGGCTATATTGGAGTTGGCTTTAACGGCATAACAAATTAAATGCGGATGTTTACCAAAAGCCTGGTCAAAGGCATTCCAATGTTTTTCAAAGGTGGCGCGTGAATAGATGTAACAAGGCGAACCCTGTTCAGCGACAATCGCGTCAACAGCAACATCTTCAGCAAATAATTTGTTTTCTTGGTAATTAAAATAATCCATTTTTAAGATTCTTCCTCGGGTACATAAATAGGGGCTTTTTCATCAGGATGAAAAAGTGGGCCGGTTTGTCCACAGGCTTGTAGGGTAAGGGTAAGGGTAAGGGTAAGTAGTAAAAATAGTAGTTTTTTCATTCGTCAGTTACAGGTCAGAATAAACAACAGAAGGTAGCCAAGTCGCCAATTGTGGCCAAAAAGCAAGAATAGCCAGCATGATAAGCTGAATTGCAATAAAAGGCATTACCCCTTTATAAATTTGACCCGTGGTAATTTCTTTGGGTGCGACACCGCGCAAGTAAAATAAGGCAAAACCAAAGGGCGGTGTTAAAAATGAGGTTTGTAGATTAATCGCTATCATAATACCTAGCCATACCGGGTCTATGCCCATCGCTAATAAAATAGGACCAACAATTGGCACCACCACAAAGGTGATTTCAATAAAATCTAATACAAAACCTAGTAAAAACATGATCAGCATCACGAAGAACATGGCACCAAATTTACCGCCTGGTAAATCAGATAATAATTCGATGATTAATTCATCACCTTCAAAGCCTCTAAACACCAAAGAAAATAGTGCTGCACCAATTAAGATCATAAACACCATGCTGGTCACTTGAGTAGTGTTTTGCATAACCTCGCGTAAATTGCTTAGATCCAATCGTTTTTTAATTAATGCTAATAGTATTGCGCCTGTTGCTCCGACAGCCGCAGCTTCTGTTGGCGTTGCCATGCCCCCCATAATAGAACCTAATACTGAAAAAATAAGCAATAAAGGCGCGGCCATACTTTTTAATATGCGAAAGTAAAAGCCAGGTTCTCTGGTTTTTTTTTCGGGAGCAGGCATAGAGTTGGGGCAAAGCCAGGCGGTGATTAGAATATAGATCAGGTACATTAAGACTAAACCTAATCCGGGTAAAACTGCACCGGCAAATAAATCACCCACTGAAACTGTTTCGGGAGAGAAAATGCCCATATCTAACTGTGCTTGCTGATAAGCAGTGGAGATCACATCACCTAATAGCACCAATACGATAGAAGGTGGAATAATCTGACCTAAGGTACCGGATGCACAAATCGTTCCGCAGGCAATAGCAGGGCTATAGTTATTACGTAACATGGTGGGTAAAGATAATAAGCCCATGGTAACGACCGTTGCACCAACAATCCCAGTACTTGCAGCCATTAACATACCGACCAGAGTAACCGCTATGCCCAGGCCACCTTTTAATGAGCCAAATAGTTCTGCCATGGCTTCCAGTAAATCCTCGGCGATTCTGGCGCGTTCAAGCATTACCCCCATAAAGACAAATAAGGGCACGGCAAGCAATGTTTCGTTATTCATAATGCCGAATAAACGATTGGGCAGGGCGTTTAAAAATGCATCGTCAAAGACATCAAACTGTATGCCTATGGTAGCAAATGCCAAGGCAGTTCCACTTAACGCAAATGCCACCGGATACCCAGTTAAAAGGACGATAAAAACTGCACCGAACATCCATAATGCTAAATAATTATCCATTTAAACACTCTCCTGGTTTAAGCCGAGTGCAATCAGCAGGTTTTGTAAAAACAAGGCAATACTTTGCAAAATTAACAAGCCTGACATCAATATAATACTGCTTTTAAGAAGATAAACTCCAGGTAAGCCACCGGAATTACGAGAGCTTTCTTGAATAGCCCAGGAATCGGCTACATATTCCCAGCTACTCCAGATAATAAAACCACTAACAGGCAATAGAAGAAACAGGGTGCCGAGACAGTCTATCCACGCTTTAGTTCTGGTGCTGCAACGCTGGTAGAAGATATCTACTCTGACGTGGCCGTTGTGCTTTAAGGTATAAGCGGCACCCAGCATAAAAACCAGAGCGTGCATATAGGACACCGACTCCTGTAATGCAATCCAACCGATATCAAAAGCATAACGGAGTACCACAACGATAAAGGTTAAAGTCACCATTAACAATGTTAACCAGGAGATAGTTTTTCCTACCCATTCATTAATACTGTTAATCGTAATAATGCAGATTTGACTGATTTTGAGAAAGCGGGACATAAATAGATAGGCAAAGAATAGAATTTTACCTGAAAAGGCTGTGATGCCGAAACTTGATCTGTTGAGGAGGGATATCGAAGGAGAAATCTATATAAAGGTTAATGGTATGAAGCCTTTACGGAATACAGAAAGAATTACGAATTTATTCCCCCGTATTCCGTTCCAAGAATAAAAGATAAAGCAAATGATAGTCCATTATGTGTACTGACTCAAATGGCCATAACAGGTCATTTAGAGATCGGTAATCTTTAAGTATTTTTTGAAAAACGTTAGTTAGGAGCTTTTAAACATAAAGACAACCTATCTTTCGTGCTAATGCATATTAGGTGTTTATACGTATTGTGTATTTATTTCAGGTGGGGTAGTTTTTAACTAGAAATCATATGAATTTTAAACTAAATAATTCAAAGTTATTAACGATTAATTCATTATCATTTAGACTAAAAGTGTTTACTTTTCAAGCATCTTTTACCGACATCATCCGATAATTACAACAAAGGTTTTATATTATGAGTATTATCAAAAACACAACTTTAATTTTATTACTGGCTTTCTCTTTAGGCTCAATCAGCGTTATAGCTAATGCAGAAGAAGCCGTGAAAAGTTCAGTTTACAGCCCAAATGAAGCCATTATGCATATTGAAAAGGCTAAAGTCGAAATCATGCATAACGATTTCGTGCCGCCCAGCGAACATTTAAAAGCGGCGCGTGCGGAATCCAAGAAAGTAACGGGAAATCCGGACATCGTCAAAAAGGCAACCTCAAGCATCATTCAGGCGCAAATCAAAATAAAACTGGGTGATATAAAAGGTGCGACAGACGAGTTGAACAAGGTGTTAGAGCTGTATAAATCACTCTAAATCAGAATAGTAGATAGACTTCGTTTTTTTTTAGTCAAAAGAAATGAACCCGGATGTTGGTGTAAAAATAAGGGGTGCCCTGAATGAAACTTACTTAACCCATTTATAGACTCCTCTATTGCAAGCCAAGTTTTTTATAATTAATGTCACCAATAGAGATTAAGATTGCAGCCATATATTCGGTCTCTTGTAGAGGTTTTATTACCTCAGGACTCCTGATGAATCTATCCGCATGCTTTTGCCACAACCAGGTTTACGGTTTCTTACAGAACTCCTTAGGTTAAACGGGTTTTCAAAGCATCGGTCTGATCTGTTGTCATCAATATTGGTTAACTCCCAAAATGTAAAATATACAATTTAAGTGTTGCGCTCATCCATTGAATCTACAACAGCGTACTTTGCAAAGGAAATACTGTCGACTTCAAGGATGCAGGAGGTAGAGTAACGCAGGAGCTGTTACCGAGAAGTACGCGTGGATAAAAAAGCATAGCACTGATTATTCCATTACGGCCTTATGTGGATTTATGACTGTTTCACGCAGTTGTTATTATGAATGGCTTGACTCACCTAAAACTGAACGCGCCGTCTGAAAAGTAAATTCGCAGAACAGGGTATTATTGTGAGTCGGTTAATGAACCAGGCAGGGTTATGGTGTAAATCCAAGAAGTTGTTAAAACCACAACAGATTCTAAACATAACAAGTGGTCTGTCTCCTTTTATTAATAGATTTTTAGGTTAAGGCTTTTTTTACGAAACATTTACGCGGATATTCAGATACGGTGAGAAAAATGCGAACTTATAACCATAACAACAATCACAGTCAAGGGGCTCACTATTTAGGCTCAAGACAATATCCTTTATTTAAGTTATCCGGTTTTGAAGTTAAAATTGATCTGAGCTGGCTGCTACTCGCATTGCTCGTCACATGGACCCTTGCAGCAGGGTTCTTTCCTATGCATTACCCGGACCTTGCTCCAAAGACATACTGGTGGATGGGACTCACCGGTGCTCTTGGATTATTTCTTTCCATCATCCTCCATGAGTTTTCGCATTCCATAATTGCTCGCCGTTATGGTATGCCTATCCGAGGCATTACGCTTTTCATTTTTGGCGGTGTCGCCGAAATGGAAGATGAACCACCCAGCGCAAAATCAGAATTCTGGATGGCTATTGCGGGTCCAATAGCCAGCTTCGCACTCTCATTTGTTTTTTACCTACTGATGATAATGGCGGAATTTCTCGGCTTACACACCTCGATAATCGGTGTGAACTACTATCTTTCCTATATAAACCTGATTCTCGCGCTATTCAATTTGGTGCCCGCATTCCCATTGGATGGTGGCCGCATGCTGCGTGCTGCGATATGGCAATGGAAAAATGATTTAGTCTATGCCACCCGGATTTCCAGTCAAATCGGATCATGGTTTGGTTTACTGTTAATTGTGTTTGGCATATTAGGGATTATTCAAGGTAATTTTATTGGGGGTATGTGGTGGCTGCTGATAGGCGCATTTCTCCGAGGCGCAGCTATATCCTCCTATTCATATCTGATGATGCATGAAATCTTATCCGGGGCGCCCATTCACAGGTTTATGAAATCTAATCCTGTGACAGCACCGTCCACGATTTCTATCCAGCAGCTTGTGAATGACTATTTTTATAAGCATCACCAAATTATCATACCCGTTATTAAAGATTCTCATCTCCTGGGATGCGTTACAACCCAAGATGTAAAAAAGCTCTCCCATGAAGAATGGGAGTTGAACACAGTAAGTGGCGTAATGACGCCATGTTCGTCCTTTAATACGGTTGCTCCGGATGCTGATAGCGCAAAGATATTCATGGCAATGCTTCGATCCAGCGTGAATATCCAGCTTATGGTCGTTGATAGCGACAAGCTGGTGGGGGTAATTTC
>WTAG01000378.1 GCA_013139755.1 Methylomarinum sp.
TGGTCTTTTATATTTAGTCATTTAATTTTCTTCAATTAATAGCGTCAGGTTGCAATGATTTTAGTCTCACTGCAAAGAAATGGACTTAATTGTGTGTGTTTTTTAGGATCTAACTGAATAAGACAAAAACTATGGATGAATAAAAAGCCACACACTTAAGAGTATAATACTGCTTGAATTGAAATCATATTACAATTCAAATTAAATTCATAAATCGTACATACTAATGATGTTTTTCTGGTGTACTCAATCGTTCTTGATATGTCCTATTATTTAAAATAACTGTTTAACTATCGTGACCGGCCTGAGTAATTTCATTTTTGAACTGATTCTCAATGACTATTTAATCATTTTACCAGCCCATTTCTGAATCCCCGCAAGCCACTTTCAAACACAATTAGACAATCAAACCCAACTATCATATCTCCTTACATCAGAGAGATACAAGCACTTAGCAAAGAAATTTTGTCACTATTTTTTTTGCTTTACAAACACTTATTTTTAGACTAAAAATGCACTTTTTTGAGTTAAAAACAATGAGCAAAACTTCATCCAAATCCACACCAAAAGCTAATTTCAAGAAGCCGGAAACCGAAGAATCTAATACTTCTGATGATTATAGTGACGACCCAGATTTGAACGATTACATGCCTTATTCAATAGAATAAGAAAGAAGTTCAAAAAGAAGATCTACACGAAAAAAACTTGACCCAAACTTCAAGGAAAAACGACCGAAAAAAGAACAGATGACTTCGACTTTGATGACTTTTAAAATTGCATTGTAGAAACGCATCCAAACGGGTGAAAGCTATTTAAGCATTATCAATCACCTAAAATTATAATGGCCAAAAATATTGTTTTTTTGAAAAATAGCATAATTTTTTCAAAATTCTGATATTGTTACTAAACAAGACCAGAGATAGAAAAGTTGTCTAATATTTATTGAGTAACGTGCAACAATTTCTGACCACCTCGTGTTCTTGTTTAAAGACATTGCAACTGACAATAGGAGTTACCCAATGAATGTTCAAAAAGAATTTGATGAATTAACTGATGTACTGAAACAACAGCGCGATGAAATTGAAGTACAGATTCACCTAGCCAGCATGGATGCCAAAGAAGAATGGCAAAAGGCAGAAAAAAAATGGGGGCAATTTATTGATGCCTTAGGTGTGATTACAGATGATACCAAAGAAACCAGTGCTGAATTAATTAAGACCACAAAAGTTATCGGCGATGAACTTAAAGAAGCATACAAACGTATTTCAGAGCGTCTAAGTCAATAGTTTTGTTTATTGTTTAGGCATAACTAAAAATCAGTCATGCTAAGCAACCTTGATCTATTATTGCTATTTTAATATCAATATTTAGCGCGAATAAAGATCACCCATTAAACACGCCTCAAATGTGCCCAATGGGTGAATCCCCTTTCCTCCTCAACAAGGTTTCTAAATGAATTCAAACATTGATGAATTACTTGCAAAAATCAAATCTCTGGAACAAGATCTGATTGAAGAGATTCAGAGCCAACAACAGGTTTTCGCCTACGAAATAAAACAAAAACGCATTTACTTTGAAAAACAGATAATTCAACAGCACAAACACTATGTGCAGCAGTTATTTGATTACCTGAAAAATTCCCCTACCAAACATATCCTTAGTGCGCCAATTGTATGGGTAGTATTGATTCCCACCCTATTTCTAGATATAAGCGTCACGCTATTTCAAGCCATTTGCTTTCCAATTTATGGCATTCCAAAGGTAAATCGTACTGAATACATTGTTTTTGACAGACAATATCTAAATTACCTGAATATCATAGAAAAAATGAATTGCGCTTACTGTAGTTATTTTAACGGCGTTATTGCTTATATTCAGGAAATAGCCGCCCGTACAGAACAATTCTGGTGTCCCATCAAACATGCTCGCCGTATTAGCTCCTTGCACAGCAGATATCAGAATTTTATGGATTACGGGGATGCAAAATCTTACAGGCAGCACAAAGAACAAATCCGCAAGAACTTTAAAGATATAAAGTAAAAGTCTAACACCAAAAATTAGCTACTCAGTCTTTCAAGTTCTGTAGCAATGCAAGCAACACAGTTAGCAAAATTGAGCCACCAATGACTGCAACTGATATCAGCATATTATTCAGCCATTCCGGTTTTAGTAGTAATATTGCCCCTAACCCTAGCATCATGCTACCGGATAAGAATTTTAATAATCGTCCTGCCTTTTCAGATATTTTTTTGCTGCCCAGTGTCAATGTAAACATCACAACAATCAGTAGTAAAGGAATAATGTAAATAACGTTGTAGAAAGCCAGATACAGATAATATTGTATGCTGCTCAGCTCATTTAAGGTCAAAACACGGGTATAGACCATCGGCAGGCCTGCGGTGCATAGTAGCTCATAACTGTTGGCGGCAATCGCCAGAACAATAGTGGCAATTATCATGGTTAACCAATTTCCTGATTGAGTAAGCTTGCGTATTTTGGTGAACAATCTGGATCTTGCCGAATCCGATAGAGAAAGTGAAATACCCTGTTTAAAAAAGAAATAATCCTTGATATTGATAAGCCCGAAGCCAATAGCAATAAGACCGGCGATAGACGTAATGAAAATAAGTTGTTCTGTGATTAAAAACAGATTGAGCCAGGCACTCATAAACAGAAAATACATTAAACCGGAACACAGTACGAAAGTACTGCCAATCACCAGCATTCTTACTCGACTGCGGAGATGAACCATTAAGCTAAGTAGAAAAAAAAGGATAAAAAACGCACAAGGATTAAAGGCATCCAGAGTGGCTATCAGTAAAGTAAACACAGGCAGCGAAAAGTCCTGAAAATGAATTTTACCTAGCCAGGGAATATTGAAATGTTCCTGTACTTGTGAAGTATCTTTCTGCTGATGACAGGCGAGTAGCTTCTCCTCCAGTTCCAACCCTGTTGTTTCAGCCCGGTCATATCCAACTATCATTTGTCCGCAAAAAATAAAAGCAGGGACTGAGTTAGCCGGTTGTTGTAATTGATCAGCCATTAGTAAATAGCGTTTCTGGTTAACCCTACTACCAACCAAATCATAACTGTGCAGGCTTAGCCAAGGATATTTTTTCGGCAGATTATTTACAAATATTTTTGCTTCTTTGCAGTGTGGGCAGTATCGTGACCAGAAATAATACAGAGTAACTTCATCAGTACTTTCTATGCTGGCTTCTGCTTTTACATCAGTTGATTGCAATATTGATGTAGCTAGCAGAAATAGGCAGACAATATGTGTAATTGATTTGATTGGCTGATAGAACATATTCCACATAACATGATTGATGATATTCAAGCAACAATGCCCATAATTTATATAAATCTGTTTATTGAAAATATAAGCTGGATGTTCAGATCATACCTTTTTATCTTATCCTGCTTAGGAACTTTACCTATACTAAATTAAGATTTTTCGATGACCAGGTCTCTCCATTTTTAATTCTCTGGTGCACTTTATCATCTCGCTGCTGAAGGGAGTGTTAAGCAGAACATTTTTATAGCTTCAACCATGAATTGAACAAATGTTACAACCTTATCTTGAGTTGAGCCACCAATTCAAGATAAGTAGTAACAAATTAGTCAATTTAAGAAGTTAGCACTATGGTGTGGTATTGAAAGTAGAAATCAATTAACGCTTAACTTAATTAATACCACAGCCATTTTCCGATTAAAGAAAGAGCGCGTAGAGAAACCCTACGCGGTAACTAAATATTTCAAAGTGTTTTAAGATACTCGACCAGAGCGAGTCTTTGATTCTTGTTAATAGCCTGTAACCATTCAACTTCAAATTTACCTGCTGCATTTTTAATCGGTTTACCATCGGCATCAAGCTTAATAACCGGTGTTTTCCCCACGGCATATTCATGCCCAGCATTTCTATTACCCGGCAGTAAGGTATCAAATTCAAAAAGGCCAGGATACTCGGACAAACCCTTACTAACCAATCCGACTTTTACCGGATCGAACTCTCGGCTTCCCAGTGTAAACCTATTTGAACGACATTCTTTGCCGGCTTTAACTTCATCTTCATTACAACTCGGTAGAAACAGCTCATATAGATTGGGTACGGAGCCGTTATGCATATACGGTGCTGTTGCCCAAATACCGTTTAACGGACGACCTTTATAAGCTTTCAGGTCTTTTTGTGCTTGTTCATCAGTTTCAAAATCGACGTGACGTGTGGTTTTTTCAATCGGATTATTCAACATTGCCACCAGAAAGTCATAAGCTTGATCAAGCCAACGGCTAATCAATAGCTTATCGTGATCAGGTTCTAAAATGACGCCGCCGGTTGCTTTTGTAAGCGCAAATATTGCGAGGGTTTTATCAGCAAATTTATCCTTAGAATCAGGAATGTCTTCTCCTTCAAAATATCCACTGTTACCGCTTGAGGTAAGCGCATTAACAGCCATAGTAGGGTCTGTCTGTATTTGTCCCAAACTGGCAAATTGTGCAATGACTCGCCGCTCCGAACTGCTCCGATCAAATTCAGCCGGACTGCTATGACATGAGTCACATTGATAATCCATATAGACCTTTTTGCCTTGTTCCGCGAGTTGTTGATCAATTGCCGGCAGTATATCCTCAGGCCAGACAGGAGATTCTAGTGAAACCAGATGATCCTCAAGTCTGACTAAATTCCGTTGCACGACAGAAGAACGATAGCCTATATCTCCCTTCTGTTTTTTAAGGTCAAATGTCCCAAATACACCAAGCACTTCACCGGTGTTACGCCCTAATGGCCCTAAAAATCCTATTAAACCACCTGGATTATTATTACCGACACCGTTCCATTGCACAAAGTCATGCTGCGGTGTATCCCATAAAAATGGATAGCTTACTGGTGCGTTAGCTGGGTTAGAATTAGCCTGACCTGGGGTTAAATGTTCCAATACGCGATTAAATATCCGGCCAAATGCATCGAGCCGACCGTAACCGTAGTGTACAAGTTGATCACCCTGCACTGGCGCATTGGTTGTATTATATTCCTCTCGATCTCGATAAATAGTGTTAAGCATATTTCGAAATGCCTCTTTGTTTTCAGCGACATCTTTATCGATCATGATTTTA
>WTAG01000151.1 GCA_013139755.1 Methylomarinum sp.
CACCAGAAATAACTTAAGCAATTTTAAACAGTAGACTTCAATCCAAATTGTACGATTGAATTTATCACCATAATTGACTCGCTTATTTCATACCTGCTTCTAAAATAATTTCATCTCTTTTACATACAGTATTATTGTGAGCACAAAGCGAAACCTTTTTTACAAAACCTTAAAGTGGACTTTTTTTCTTTTTGTAATAATTGCAATCTGCACAGCTATTGCAGGCGGGCTTTTTATTCAACAGTTACAAAAAGACCTACCCGACACCTCCCAGCTCCATGACGTTGAATACCAGATCCCTTTAAGTATTTACACTCAAGAGGGTCTTTTATTGGCTCAATTTGGTGAGAAAAAAAGATCACCCATCAAAATAAATGAAGTACCTCAGCAGCTAATCAATGCATTTCTTGCAGCGGAAGATGGTAACTTTTACTCTCACCCAGGAGTTGATTTTAAAGGTTTAACTCGTGCGGCTTTTCAGCTTTTAGTAACAGGAAAGAAGAAACAGGGAGGCAGCACAATTACCATGCAAGTTACCCGAAATTTTCTACTGAGCAGAGAAAAGACATATATACGAAAAATTAAAGAGATAATCTTAGCATTACAAATAGAACGAGAATATTCGAAAGAAAAAATCCTTGAGCTTTATTTAAACAAAATATATCTGGGACACCGCTCTTATGGTGTCGCTGCGGCCGCATTAACTTACTATGGTAAAGCGCTCTCCGAACTTAATTTATCTCAACTTGCCATGATCGCAGGGCTACCTAAAGCGCCTTCTGCCTATAACCCCATCACGGACCCTAAAAGAGCTCATCAACGTAGAAATTATGTTTTACGTCGTATGCATGAGCTTAATTACATTAATCAATCAGATTTCAACCTAGCGATTAAACAACCTATTTCAGCAGCGCTTCATTCTAATCAACTTGAATCACCTGCACCGTTTATTGCTGAAATGGTTCGCAAAGAAATCGTTAATCAATATGGTGATAGAGCTTACACCCTAGGTTTAAATATCCATACAACACTAGTGAGCGAACTACAATCGTCAGCGACCTCGGCTCTGCAAACAGCATTGTATAATTACGATCAACGTCACGGCTATCGATCTCTACCCCACCGGAACAAAACCGACTTTACCACCTCTGATTATATTACCGCTGGCGGCCTTCAATCAGCGCAGGTCATTGAAATAAAAAATGACATTGCCATTGCAAAACTTCAAGATAACACCTTAATTGAACTCCCTTTTGACAACATCAAATGGGCAAGAAAGTTTAAAACCAGTAATTACTTAGGCCCTGATTTAAAATCAATAACCGATGTATTAGCGCCTAACGACCTAATCACAGTCAGACAACTCGAAGACCAAACCTGGGCGTTATCTCAAATCCCTGAAGCTGAAGCGGCATTTGTCGCCTTAAACTCAAACAATGGCGCCATACTCGCTTTATCTGGCGGTTTTGACTTTTTTCACAATAAATATAATCGCGTCATCCAATCTAAGCGCCAACCCGGCTCAGGATTTAAACCCATTCTTTACACCACAGCACTGGAAAATGGTTTTACAGCGGCTAGCGTAATCAATGATGCCCCCGTTGTAGTTGATGATCCTACACAAGAAAGCGAATGGCGCCCCGAAAATTACAGTAAAAAGTTCTTTGGCATGACATCGCTTAGAACCGCTTTACGCAACTCAAGAAACCTTATATCCATTCGCCTACTTCGAGAACTAGGAATAGACAAAGTCACCAGCACAGCCTTACGCTTTGGATTTACTGAAGAACAACTCCCCAAGAGCCTGTCACTGGCACTAGGAAGCGGCCATGCAACACCATTACAAATGGCTACGGTTTATTCAGTTTTTGCTAACGGAGGCTTTCTCATTAAACCTTATTTTATTGACCGAATTGAAGACCATAAAGGTAATATATTATTCCAAGCATCCCCGGATATTGCCTGCGCACTTTGTGATGAAGCACATCTAAACAAAAAAGGTTATGCTCCACGCATCATCAGCCCTCAAGTTAACTTCTTGATGAATTCTTTATTACGCGATGTAGTCCAAAGAGGCACAGCAACACGTGCAAAAGTATTAAACCGTATAGACCTTGCCGGCAAAACAGGAACAACAAATGACCAGAGAGATGCTTGGTTTAACGGTTTTAGTTCTGGCATTGCAGCAACTGCGTGGTTAGGGCTTGATACTGCCAAACCATTAGGCAGACGTGAAACAGGAGGCAAAGCGGCATTACCTATCTGGATAGATTTTATGAAAGTTGCTTTAAAAGATAAACCAGAACAAGCTTTAGAAATACCAGAAGGAATCAGGAAAGCTTATATTGACCCAAGAAATGGATTGCTCACACACTCTACTGACAACGGTCTTTGGGAATACTTTAGATGGAATTATCGTCCTACCGAATTCTCGACTATTGAAACTGAATCAGAGGAACAAGAGGGTATAGCAGTAGAAGAAGAAAGTTTATTTTAACAAGAAGGAAGAGTAAAGGGATAACATAAACATCCCTTTTACACCCTGTCATATTGAGATATTCAGCTCTATGAACTAAAAGTCTATAGCCTGCGTCACTCAAAACAATTATAAGCACTGAACCTTTGGGAGAACACAGAGTAAGGAAACCCTGTGTAATGCATTCAATTCAATTACCTACAATTACCCGTACTGCTAAAGCCTTACACCGAAAGGACATAGTAATATGGATTTATCGCTTATCAATAGATGAATAGTCACGAACATCATAGCCTGTATAAATTTGACGTGGCCTGCCGATCTGATGCCCAGGTTCTGACATCATTTCCATCCAATGAGAAACCCAGCCCGCAGTTCGTGCAATCACAAACATCACAGTAAACATATCTACAGGGATTTTTAAGGCTCTATAGATAATGCCAGAATAAAAATCGACATTAGGGTATAACTTCTTTTCGATAAAGTAATCATCTTTTAAAGCGTACTCTTCTAATTCTAGAGCTAACTCAAATAAAGGATCATCACTAGGGAATTTTTCCAATACCTCATAACAGGTTGCGCGAGTTATCGTCGCTCTTGGATCAAAGTTTTTATAAACTCTATGCCCAAATCCCATTAATCTAAAAGGATCATTTTTATCTTTTGCTTTAGCTATATATTCGGGAATTTTATCAACGGTTCCAATTTCTGCCAGCATACTTAATACCGCTTCATTGGCGCCACCATGGGCAGGCCCCCATAATGCAGAAATACCAGCCGCAACACAAGCGTAAGGGTTTGCCCCTGTACTACTCGCCAGTCTAACTGTTGATGTACTTGCGTTTTGTTCGTGATCAGCATGCAAGATAAACAATAAATTAAGTGCCTTTACTGCAACTGGATCAATATAGTTACTTTGATCAATATATTTCTGACCAGGCAATGAAAACATCATATTCATGAAGTTCTCGCAATACCCTAAATCTTGCCTAGGATAAACAAATGGCCAGCCAACAGAGTGCCGATGACTCGCAGCTGCAATTGTAGGCATCTTGGCAACCATACGCATGGCAGAAATCCGCCTATGCTCTGGGTCACTCATATCCAGTTCACTATGATAAAAAGCCGATAACGACCCCATCACACCCACCATCATTGCCATTGGATGCGCATCATAGTGAAAACCGTTAAAGAAAATTCTTAACGACTCGTGAATCATGGAGTGCTGCTTAATTTCATCAGTAAAAGACAGCAATTCAATTTCGGAAGGAAGCTCACCATTCATTAATAAATAAGCGACCTCAAGAAATGAACTGTTGTTTGCCAACTGCTCTATAGGGTAACCCCGATAAAGCAAAACTCCATTTTCTCCGTCAATATAGGTAATAGCACTTTTACAGCTTGCGGTAGACATAAAGCCTGGGTCATAAGTAAATATACCCAATTCTTTATTTAAAGCGCTTATTTCAACAGCAGGCGTACCGACAGCACTCCTCTGCAAAGCAAAATCTGCTTCCTTGCCTGTTGCGTTATTTTTTATTGTTACCGTGTCTTTAGCCATAAACCATAACTCTTTACTTACAAAACCTAATTAACTACAGGAAAATGTAAAAGTAGCTTACTTACCGAATTTCTTACGGAATTTATCAACACGACCCGCTGTATCAACAACTCTTTGCTTACCCGTATAAAAAGGGTGACATGAAGAGCATACTTCCACATGCAAGTCTTTAGTCAATACCGAACCGGTTTCAAATTTATTACCACAACCACAGGTTACAGTAATTTGTTTATATTCAGGATGAATTTCTGGTTTCATTTTGATTCCACATCGCCCTTAAAATGGGCTGCATACATATTAGAGAACTGAGTATAATACGATTTACTTAACATTTCTGCAACATTCAATTTGATATGCGTATTATTTCACTCAATGCAAACGGTATTAGAGCCGCTGAGCGCAAAGGTTTCTTCCCTTGGTTACAAGAAAAAAATGCCGATATTGTTTGCATTCAAGAAACCAAAGCACAAACCGAACAACTTAAAGCCGAGGACTTTTGGCCTAAAGGTTACCACTGTTTCTATCATGACGCAGTAAAAAAAGGCTATAGCGGTGTCGCCATCTATTGCAAAAAAGAACCTTGCACTGTAACTCAAGGGCTTGGCTGGCACGACATCGATAGCGAGGGCCGCTTTATAGAAGCGCAAATAGGTAACTTAAGCGTGATATCACTTTATTTACCTTCCGGCTCTTCTGGCGAAGAACGCCAAGCCTTTAAATTCAGTTTTCTTAACCGCTTCCTTCCGTACTTGAATGAACTTGAGAAAAATGGACGTGATTATATTATTTGTGGTGATTGGAATATTGCTCACAAAGAAATAGACCTAAAAAACTGGAAGGGCAATATAAATAATTCGGGGTTTTTACCTGAAGAGCGTGAATGGATGGATACTTTATTTTCTCAAAAGCAATGGTTTGATGCTTTTCGTCTTGTTAACCAGCAAGAAGAGCAATATACCTGGTGGTCAAATCGAGGGCAGGCGTGGGCTAAAAATGTGGGGTGGCGCATTGACTACCAAATCATTAGCAAGGCATTGCAAGATAAAGTTCAATCGACCTCTATTTATAAAGAAGAACGATTTTCTGACCATGCCCCGCTAATCGTTGATTACGACTATTCCATTTAAACACCACAAAACTAGCGGACTAATCTCCGCTAGTTTGCTTTTGCTTCCGCATTAAAACAATCACCAAAATAATTGCCGGCAACCCTACTGCTGATGCATAAATAAAAAAACTGTGATAACCATAAGTATCAACAACCACACCTGAAAACCCACCCAGTAACTTTGCTGGCAACGTCATTAAAGAACTAAACAAAGCATATTGTGTTGCAGTATAGGCACTACTCGTTAAACTGGATAAGTAGGCGATAAATACTGAAGTAGCAATACCACCACTTAAATTATCCGCACTAATGACACCTGCCAACAACATTAAGCTTGGTTCTGACAATGCTAGTACGGCAAAAAGTAAATTAGTTAAAGCAACCATTACCGCACCAAACAACAAAGGCTTCATAATGCCATAACGCACCACCATTATTCCGCCTAACGATGCACCCAAAATAGTCATAAAAAAACCAAATATTTTGCTCACATCGGCAATTTCTTTTTTAGTAAACCCTAAATCTAAATAAAATGGGTTTGCCATAACACCCATGGTAATGTCACTCATTTTATAGACCGCAATTAAACCCAGTATTAATAAGCCAGCCTTACCATTACGCTTAAAAAACTCTAAAAACGGACTAGCAACAGCATCAACAAACCACAAAGCCAATTTGCTCACAACAGATGAGGACTGGCTCAAGCCAACCGCTAATTCCAGTTCTTTTTCTGTCTGCTCAGCAACTTTACTTACTTTATGAACAGGTTCTTTAATGATCAACGTGGCAACAATACCAACAAGCATCATTGCTGCCATTACATAATAAGCCATTTGCCAACTGGTATAATCAGCTATATAGAATGCGCCAGCCCCTGCAACCAATAAAGCTAATCGATAACCCAGCACATAGGTTGCAGCCATTGCGCCTTGATATTCTGGCTCTACCGCTTCGATTCGATAGGCATCAATCACAATATCTTGGGTTGCGGAACAAAAT
>WTAG01000715.1 GCA_013139755.1 Methylomarinum sp.
AAAATGTAGTATTACTGTCGACGATATTTTTTGTTGGCTCTGTTAATGCTGAACAAATTATACGTTTGTCTACCACCACCAGCACTGAAAATTCAGGGCTTTTAGCAATTTTGCATCCTGTGTTTGAGAAACAAAATAATATCAGAGTGGATGTGATAGCGGTAGGAACGGGAAAAGCACTTAGAATCGGTGGCAATGGTGATGTGGATGTGGTGTTTGTACATGCACCTGCAGCAGAATTAAAATATGTTGAGCAAGGTGATTTTATTGATCGTGCTGCTGTTATGCACAATGATTTTGTTATTGTTGGGCCAGAAAATGATCCTGCGGGTATTGCTTCAGCAAAAACAGTGGTTGAGGCATTAACTAAGATTGCTCAGAGTCAATCGTCTTTCATTTCAAGAGGTGACGATTCAGGAACCCATAAAAAGGAGAAACAATTATGGCAACAGGCCACTATAGATCCAAAAGGCGCATGGTATGCCGCAGTAGGACAAGGTATGGGTGCTGTTTTACGTATTGCTGATGATAAGCAGGGCTATGCATTGACAGATAGAGGAACACAAATAGCCTATGCCGACAAAATGAAACTAAAGGTTTTGTTTGAAGGTGATGCCGCTCTGTTTAATCCTTATCATGTGATGGCGGTTAATCCAGAGAAACACACTCATGTTCAATATGATTTAGCTAAAAAATATATTGATTTTGTTATTAGCGAACAGGGACAGAAATTGATTGCTGATTATAAAAAAGGTGAGCAACAGTTATTTTATCCTGATGCAATAAATTAACCTATTATTTGCATTAAAGTTGGGAGTTTGGGTGTATTATTTGTTTTTACCATAGATTTTATGTATTTAATAAATATTGGGGCTAAACTGCAACTTGATAAATTATATTCGGAAAATTCATTGTTTTAGGAAGCAAGATAAAAGGTATGAATCAGACCTGCAAATGCTAACGCGGGTTGGTAGCAAGTTTGTTGTGTTGTTTTTTATTATCCTGATGTTTGATACGATGTTAGATTGGTTTTTACAGCTAGTCGACATCGTGATCGAACTTTTTCATTTGGGCATTGATTTTATTGAGTATTCGTTAGAGCTGTTCTTGGAGCATTTTTTACATACAGATCATTATCACAGTGAAATTATTATTGTTAATGCTGCGATTATTGGCTTTATTTTTATAATATATCTTGCTTATAAAAATGCGCCAAGATTATACGTTCACATCAAAGATATTTTTTCGACAGCTTATTTAACAAGGAAAGACTATGAGCTTTCTTGCTGGCAGGCATTAATACTGGTTCGCAAAATAAAAGTTGTGGCTATGTATTGTTTTTGTATTACTTGTTTTTTGTTTTTGGTAACGCTTTGATTGGAGGCTTTTGCCTTGAATGACTCATGCGAGGCTGCAGCAACACATTCCAAATGTTATCTCTCAATTTATAACACTTAAATGATATTTTTTAATACAGAGGGTGCGGATAAAAGAAGCTCCGTTCTTTCTCTGCAACCTCTGTGTAATGATTTTAAATCTAATTATTTGTTATTGCGGTTATTAATAATATCTTCCACCACAGAAGGATCGGCAAGGGTTGATGTATCACCCAAATTATCAAGTTCATTAGCGGCTACTTTTCGCAAAATACGGCGCATAATTTTTCCTGAGCGGGTTTTTGGTAGGCTGGGTGCCCATTGAATAACATCGGGAGAAGCAATAGGGCCAATTTCTTTACGCACTAATTGCACAAGTTCGTTTTTTAGTGCATCTGTCGCCTCAACGCCAACATTTAAAGTGACATAAGCATAAATTCCCTGGCCTTTAATGTCGTGTGGATATCCAACCACGGCTGCTTCAGCAACATGTTTGTCTAGCACTAAAGCACTTTCTACTTCTGCTGTTCCCATTCTATGGCCTGAGACGTTGATAACATCATCAACACGACCGGTAATCCAGAAATAGCCGTCTTTATCACGACGTGCACCATCACCGGCAAAATAGTAACCGGGATATGTAGCAAAATAAGTATCAATAAAACGTTGGTGATCACCATAAAGCGTACGAGCTTGAGAGGGCCATGGGTAATTAAAAACTAAAATGCCTTCTGCTTCACCTTGTAAAAGCTTACCTTCATTGTCAATAATTTCAGGCTTAATCCCAAAAAAAGGCAGGGTAGCAGAGCCTGGTTTTAAATCTGTTGCGCCTGGGAGTGGGGTGATTAAAATGCTACCTGTTTCAGTTTGCCACCAAGTATCTACAATAGGGCATTGAGCTTTACCCACTACGTGGTAATACCATTCCCAGGCTTCTGGGTTAATTGGTTCGCCTACGCTACCTAAAACACGCAGGCTACTACGATTGGTATGGTTGACGTACTCGTCACCTTGCGCCATTAACGCTCTAATCGCTGTGGGAGCGGTATAAAATATGTTTACTTGATGTTTATCAATTACTTGCCAGAAACGATCTGCTTCAGGGTATGTTGGCACACCTTCAAACATTAAGGTGGTTGCACCATTACATAACGGTCCATAAATAATATATGAATGTCCTGTTACCCAGCCTATATCGGCAGTACACCAGTAAATATCACCATCATGGTAGTCAAAGACATATTTGTGGGTCATTGCGGCCATTAATAAATAGCCACCAGTAGTGTGTAAAACGCCTTTGGGCTTACCTGTAGAGCCCGAAGTATAAAGAATGAATAAAGGGTCTTCTGCATCCATTACTTCGGCTGGACAGTCGCTAGATGCTTCGGCCATTGCTTGATGGTACCAGATGTCACGCTCTGGGTACCATGCCACATTATTACCCGTATTTTTAATAACAATCATTTTTTCTAGGCAGGCACATGCATCAGCTGCTTTATCTGCATTATCTTTGATAGCCGTGGTTTTACCACCTCGATAACCTTCGTCAGCACAAATTAAAAATTTGCAATGAGAATCTATAATGCGATCTTTTAGCGCGTCGGCAGAGAAAGCGCTAAACACGATGGAATGAACTGCACCTATGCGTGTACAGGCAAGCATAACGGTTGCTGCTTCTGCAATCATCGGTAAATAAATACAGACACGATCACCTTTTTTAACGCCTAGGGATTTTAAGACGTTGGCAAACTTACACACTTGCTGGTGTAGCTCGTTATAAGTGATTTTTTTATCATTATCTGGGTTATCGCCTTCCCAGATAATTGCTGTTTGCTCGCCTCTAGTTGCTAAGTGTCTGTCTAAGCAATTAACACTGACATTAAGTTTGCCACCTTTAAACCAACTGATTTCCCCTTTTGGGTAGTCAAACTCTAAGGTAGTGTCCCAATATTTACTCCAGTCCAGCTGTTGTTTGGCTTGTTCTGACCAGAATGTTTCAGGGTCATCAATAGATTGTTGATAAAGTGCTTGATATGTTTCGGCTGTAAAATGTGCTTTTTGGCGAATTTCCGCTTTCACCGGATATATTTTATGTTGTTCTGACATATTTTAAACCTGGATTGTATGTGTTTATTGTCTCAGTAACGGCTAGACAGGTAATTTGTTAATTGAATTAAAAGCATTACACAGAGGACACAGAGATTACGAAGTTTCTTTTCTAAGTGTCTTGGGTGTTCTCTCTCTCCTTAGTGGTTGAGGTAGATTACCTTAGAACCAGCTTAAGATCTAGTTCACGACTGTAAAGTAAGAGTTGCTTAGTATGATATTTCGTAAGCTATCATCCATCATTATTTGGAAGTGAGGCTGAAGCCTCATTTTTAAATGTAAAAATAAATACTGCTAGCTACTTAGATTCCTTAATGGCATGGATATTTATTAACGGTTCTACTTGCCAGTGCTCAATAGCCCAGTTTAGCAATGTTTGAATGGATGCGTTTTTAAGTTGCCGGGGCGGATTTTGTTTTAAAAGTGTAAGCAATAAAAATAAGGTTTTTTCTGGATTTGTTGTTGAGACTGCTTCTGCATGGGTTTGTTTGCTGAGTTTTTTACCTTGCTGATTGGTGATGATGGGTAGGTGGCAGTATTTGGGGGTTGAGTAACCAAGTGTTTGCTGTAAAAAAATTTGCTTAGGTGTTGAGTCAAGCAGGTCACATCCACGAATTACATGACTGATGTTTTGTCGGTGATCATCTACGATTACCGCTAGTTGATAAGCAATAACCGAATCTTTTCTTTTAACAATAAAATCACCATATTGTTGTGCTATACGATGAGTGTAATAACCTTGTAGTTGATCATTAAATTGAATCTCATTATCGGTAGATTTGATACGTAAAGAATGCTCAGTGTTTTTGTTTTTTGGGTTTACTAGACAAATACCAGGATAGATAGCACTATTAAATGCCGCTAATGATTTTCGAGTACATGTGCAAGGATAGACTAACTGGTTTTTTTCCAGTTCAGCAACTACGGTAAGGTAACTATCAAAATCGTTACTTTGGTGGTGGACGGGGCCATCCCAGTACAGATTGAAGCGTTGCAAGGTATCTATAATGCTTTCAGTAGCACCTGCAACATTGCGGCAAGTGTCTAAATCATCAATACGTAATAGCCATTGCCCTTGATTGGCGCGAGCATCTAAAAAACTGGCTAACGCAGTGTAGAGTGAACCAAGATGTAAGGGGCCGGTTGGCGAAGGCGCAAACCGGCCAATATATTGTGTATTCAGAGCTTAACTCATTTGCTTTTCTCGAATTTCATCAAGGGTTTTACAGTCTATGCATAAAACAGCAGTTGGACGTGCTTCTAGTCGACGCACACCAATTTCAATACCGCATGTTTCGCAAAAACCATAGTCTCCTGATTCAATTTCGTTAAGAGAATCATCAATTTTTTTGATTAGCTTGCGTTCTCTATCGCGCGTTCTCAATTCCAAGCTAAACTCGGACTCTTGAGTTGCCCTGTCATTGGGATCTGGAAAGTTAGCCGCATCGTCCTGCATATGATGTACAGTACGGTCAACTTCTTGCATTAATTCAGCCTTCCAGTTATTGAGAATTTCCTCAAAATGCCCAATTTGAGCATCATTCATATATTCTTCGCCTTCTTTTTCTTCGTAAGGCGTAAAACTGAACGGTGTATTATCAGTCTTAGAATCTGTCATCCACTAACTCCTAAGTGAGATCTTTAAAAAACTGCGCATTTTTATCAGAATAGGGCGGGTATGGCAAGAAGTTTGTTAAAATTTAGTAAATAAAATACAACTGGATTTAATTATGGCGTTACAAATAGCTCAGCGTATGCAAGGTTTTTCACCGTTTTATGTTATGGCGTTAATGCAACGTGCAAAAGAGTTGGAGGCACAAGGCAGAGATATTATTCATATGGAAATTGGTGAGCCAGATTTCCCAACACCGGAAGGAATTGTTAATGCAGGAAGACAGCAGATAAAGACTGGCGAGGTTAAATACACCGCAGCAGCTGGTTTACCTGAGTTACGCATGAAAATAGCTGATTTTTATCAGCAAACTTATGGTGTAAAGGTAGCAGCAGAACGTATTTTTATTACCCCAGGGGCTTCAGGGGCTTTTTTATTAGCCTTAGGGGTCAGTTTAAACCCTGACGAGGAGATATTAATGGCTGATCCTTGTTACCCCTGCAATAATAATTTTGTAAAGCTATTTGGCGGCCGAACAGCCTTTATTGATGTCGATGAAACTACCAGTTATCAATTATCTGCTGAGTTGATAAAACAAAATTGGCGTGATAATAGTCGAGGGGTATTGATAGCATCACCCTCTAATCCTACAGGAACATTGATTTCTAAAGTGGAATTACAACATGCAATTAAACAAACCCATGAATTAGGTGGGCACTTTTTTTCTGATCAAATTTATCATGGCTTGGTTTATGGTAAACAAGCGAATTCAGCATTAGAGTTTAGCGATGATGTCTTTGTGATTAACAGTTTTTCTAAATATTTTGCGATGACAGGCTGGCGAATCGGCTGGTTAGTCGTCCCTGAGTTCTTTATTGAGCCAGTAGAGCGATTGGCACAGAATATTTTTATATCAACAGCGACTCATTCACAATATGCTGCTTTAGCTGCATTTACAGCGTCTAATTTGTTAGAGTTGGAAAAAAGAAAGCAAGAATTTGAAAAAAGACGGGATTATTTATATCAACAATTGCTTAGGTTGGGGTTTGTGATTAAGGTTAAACCAGAAGGTGCTTTCTATATTTACGCAGATTGCTCGCGATTTACCGATGACAGTTTTCAATTTGCTAAAGATTTGCTTGAGCAAGAGGGTGTTGCTGTGACGCCGGGCAAAGATTTCGGAAAAAATGCAGCTAATTGTCATATTCGCTTTGCTTATACGGCATCAATCGATAAAATGGCCGCCGCAATTGAAAGATTAGAGAGGTTCTTATGTCAGTAATACAGATTTCAGCAATGGAATTGCAAGAAAAGCTACAAGGAGATGATAAACCATTGCTCCTTGATGTTAGAGAATCTAATGAGTTTGAGTTTGCTCGTATTGAAGGAAGTTTGCATATTCCCTTGAATCAGGTTTCAGAAAGGATGAGCGAAATCAAGCCTGATGTAGATTGTATTGTTATTTGTCATCATGGTATGCGTAGCCAACAAGCGGCGAATTTTTTAGTGCATTCGGGTTTGGGCAGTATTTATAATTTAAGCGGTGGTATTGATGCGTGGTCTGTAGCGTGCGATAACACGGTTTCACGATATTAAGATAAAGAATATTTATATGTTTTTAAAAGAGTTTTATTCAGAGGTTAACGACTGTACAACAATTACAGCGGAGCAAGGTAGTTTGTTTGCAAAGGAAGTTGCGGGAGATTTTAATCCTCTACATGATATAGAAGCGAAACGGTTTTGCGTACCCGGTGATTTGCTGTTTGCTATTGTTTTAGAAAAATACGGTTTAAGTAAAAAAATGAATTTTACTTTTACGGGGATGTTGGGACATGGTGTTACCCTGGATTTCCCTGAAACGGATACCGATCAATTTGATATTAATGGCAGCAACAATAAAACTATTCTTAAAGTTGAACGTAGTGGTGAAAGTATTACTGATGCTAAAACTATTGAAGCTTTAATTAAAGATTATGTGGCTTTTTCTGGGCATAACTTTCCTTATGTTTTAGTTCCATTAATGGCTAAACAGCAGGTGATGATTAATTTGACACGACCTTTGGTTATGTACGACAGCATGTCTTTAGAGTTTGATCATCTGAACTTTACTGACCCTAAAGTAGAAATGTTGGAGCCTGTTTTAAATGTTAGTGGTAAACGAGGAGATGCTTTTTTACATTTCCAGATCAAGTCTGGTGATGAAGTTGTCGGTAAAGGCTTTAAGAAAATAGTTATCAGCGGTATGCGTGAATATGAAGAAGAACCGATGCAAGCATTTGTAGATAATTATCTTGCAAGAAAAGAAGATTATTTAGCCGTTGTCGTGTCTTGAGTTTAATTGTTTGAGTATTGTGTAGCGGACTTCAGTCCGCTATCGATAACATTAAGATCTGTCGCGTTGTGAGTCGTGGTCTAAAGTACGCTCTAAAGTGATACTTCAAACGGTTCGACCGTAACTGTTTGTCCTGCTTTTACCCCTGCAGAATCAATAGGTAAAACAATATAACAATTCGCTTTACTCATGGCACTCATAATATTAGAACCTTGTTTACCCGCTGACTCAACAAACAAATCACCTGACTCATTCTGGCTTAAAATGCCGCGTTGATATTCTTGTCTTCCCGGTTGTTTTTTTAGCTGACTGTTGCAAATAGCCTTTAATGTCAGTGGTTTTTTCATGGGTATGCCAGATAAATAGTTTAATGCAGGTAAAACTATTTTTTGGAATGTGGCTATGACAGAAACAGGGTTGCCAGGAAGTCCAAAAAAATAACAATCATTAATCTTGCCAAAGGCTAATGGTTTACCTGGTTTTATGGCTATTTTCCAGAAATTAACTTCACCACACTCATCTAAAATCTCTTTAATGTAATCGGCTTCACCAACAGAAGCGCCGCCTGTGGTAATAATGACATCATGTGTTTTTGCCGCAGAAAGCAATGACTGTTTAATTTTCTGTTTGTCATCCCTTATAACGCCTAAGTCAGAAATATTGCGGTTAAGGTCGTTAAGCAGGCCTGTTAGCGTGTAACGATTACTGTCATATATTTGCCCTGTTTGTAATGAATCACCTAGAGAGCTAAGTTCATCTCCGGTGGAGAAGAAGGCGATATTTTGTTGTCTTTTGACAGGAATATCATAA
>WTAG01000651.1 GCA_013139755.1 Methylomarinum sp.
AAAATAGGGCAGTGTAGAGAGCGGATGACTGCTTCCAGTTTTGCGCCTATTTTGTTTTCTTGGCTCTCATGAACTTGACCTCTTAAACCAAGAACCAAAACACGGATATTTTCTTCTAGATCTATGACCGATTCAATTAGATCACCATGCCGCTGCGTACTGCTTGGGTAGCATATGCCCTGTTTTTCAATATGCTCTTTAGCCGCTTGTAGAATCAGTTTGCCTTGTTGCATTTTTAATTTACTTTGCTGTTGCTCAAGGTTGCTGATTTCTTCCAGTAAATGTTCTTGCGTCCCTAAGCCGATATTTCCAGAAAGATCTGTTGATGTGGATGTTTCGTGGTGGTGGTTTATGGTATGCAATAATTTTAATGGTGCATCTACCTTTTCAGAAATCCATGCGGCATAATCGCAAACTGATTCAGTGAGGGCGGAGCCATCGATGCAGGCAAGTACTTGTGCTTTTTGAGTGTTCATTAGTGGCCTCCCATTATTTTTTCAATTTCTTCAGGGTTATCATGGATGCCAAAACGGTCAATAATGGTCGAACTGGCTTCATTCTGACCGATTAATTCGACATCAGCACCTTCTCTTCGAAACTTTAGCACGACTTTGTCTAAAGCAGAAACAGCGGATATATCCCAGAAGTGAGCGTGTGTTAAATCAATGGTTACTTTATTTACAGCTTCTTTAAAATCAAAGTTAGAAACAAAACGGTCTGCTGAGTTAAAGAAAACCTGTCCATGAACATGATAGATGCGTGTTTCAGTAACGTCATCCATCACTGAGCCAACATACATAAAGTGACTGATTTTATTAGCGAAGAATACTGCGGCTAATAGTACGCCAACAAATACGCCTAATGCTAAGTTATGAGTCCAGACAACTACAATAACGGTCGATAACATAATGATATTGGCTGATAAAGGGTGTTGTTTTAAATGCATGATAGATTCCCAGCTAAACGTACCGATAGATACCATGATCATGACAGCAACTAATGCCGCCATAGGGATTTGTTTAATCCATTCATCTAAGAAGACCACCATAATCAGTAAAAATACACCGGCAACCATGGTTGATAAGCGCCCGCGTCCACCTGATTTTACGTTGATGATAGATTGACCGATCATCGCGCAACCTGCCATACCACCTAGTAGTCCAGCACCTATATTGGCAAAACCTTGACCTTTACATTCGCGGTTTTTATCACTCGTTGTATCGGTTAAATCGTCAACAATAGTGGCAGTCATTAATGATTCCAATAAACCCACAACCGCTAAAGGAAGAGAGTAAGGCAAGATGATTTGCAGTGTTTCCCAGGTAAGAGGAACTTCTGGCCATAGGAAAATAGGTAGGGTATCAGGTAGTTCGCCCATATCACCCACGGTGCGAATATCCAGGTTTAAATACATGGCAACACCGGTTAATACCACAATACAGATCAATGGTGACGGTAGGATTTTGCCAATAACAGGGACATAGGGAAATAAGTAGATAAATCCTAAGCCTGCTGCTGTCATGGCATAGACATGCCATGACACATTGGTCAGTTCAGGTAACTGAGCCATAAAAATCAAAATGGCGAGGGCATTTACAAAGCCTGTTACTACGGAGCGAGATACAAAGCTCATTAAACTGCCTAGTTTAAAGTAGCCCGCAATAATTTGTAGTACACCTGTCAGTAAGGTAGCGGCTAGTAAATACTGTAAGCCGTGGTCTTTAACTAAGGTGACCATTAATAAAGCCATCGCACCTGTCGCGGCAGAGATCATTCCTGGGCGACCACCGATGATGGCAGTAATAAAGGCAATACAGAAAGAGGCGTATAACCCCACTTTAGGATCTACACCTGCAATAATTGAGAATGCGATTGCTTCTGGAATTAGTGCTAATGCAACAACCGTTCCCGCGAGTACGTCCCCACGGATGTTGCCTAGCCAATCTTGTTTTTTTGATAATAAGAGCATGTAAGTCCTAAAGATAGAGGGTAGTTGTTGTCTTAAGTACCTAAATTAAGGTAACCGATTAGAATAACAATATCCCCCATGAAAGGCAATAATCAAATAGTGAGCTTCTTTAAAAAAAGTAGCTATGTTTCTGGTAGTTATTGTTACGTTGCTATAGTAAGTTGATTTTTGTCTAAATCAATGACTAATCTGGCTTTCTGAGTTGTCTCAGATAATGAAACCTACAATTTGCATAACTGTTTTGCTGTTGAGTCTTTTCTTTACAATAACCTATATAGCGCATAAAGTGATTAGTCAATTATTCAATTGGATAAAGCTGTGCTTAAACATAAAGAGCTATGGGAAACTTGTTTTCCAGAATTTATACAGTGTGGTGAGTCAACCATCATGAGCTTGATGGAAAGTGCAACTTTGGCAAATATTCCTGCAGGGCAGCAAGTTTTTGCTTCTGGAAGTCGTTGTGAAAATTATTTATTGTTGCTGAAAGGTTCTGTAAAAGCACAATTAATTTCTGAAAATGGTAGAGAAATGTTGTTGTATCAAGTACTACCAGGTGACTCTTGCGTATTAACAACATCTTGCTTACTAAGTGGAGATCAATACCCTGCTGAAGCCTTTGCTGAAGAAGATGTCTCAGCATTTATTATTTCATCACATGCTTTTTATCGCTGTCTTGAGCAGTCTGCTTTTTTTAGAGAATTCGTTTTTAAAAATTTTGCGGCACGACTTTCTCTTGTCATAGGGCGTTTAGGTGAGACGGTTTTTGAAGGGATTGATTGGCGTTTGGCTAAAGAGTTATTGAGTGCAGATACAAAGATATTGCATGTGACCCATCAGGAATTAGCGATTAAACTCGGCTCTGCCCGCGAAGTTATTTCCAGAAATTTGAAACAATTTGAAACAAAAGGTTGGGTTAATTTGAATAGAGGGACAGTGACTATTACTAATATTGATGCGCTAAAAAAACTGACCAGCAGTAATATTCGCCATTGAATAATATTCAATGGCGAATGTATACACTTTAATTGAGCGCAATTTTCATCAATTTTTTATGTTATTTAATCTAGATTGCTCGTCTTGTTCTGCTGCATCATCTCGTTGTTCATTGCCAATAAATCTTAGAATAGTAAAACCTATTATGCCTCCAACAAAACAAGCCATCAATAAAGGCAAAGCAAAGGGAATATCGTGATGGTCTCTCATATCCATTTGTAAGACAGAAGAAAAAATACTTAGCATAAAATCTATCATTTTAATGTCCTCTTTTTTTATAAAATGTGCACTCACTTTTACCCGAGTTGAAAAAGGTAAAAGTGAGTGTCAAAGATATATTAGAGGATGGTAAATTAGATAACAGTGATAAAGTCACATAAAACCAATTATTTTTGTTGGTTATTTATATGCTTCGTGCCGTTACTGTTGCGCAAAATATATGAATTAACCGTACCAGCATTTGGATAAAAGTATTTTAGAATAACCCTGTGATTATACCGTCATCGGTAATATCAATACGCTCAGCAGCGGGTACTTTAGGTAATCCTGGCATAGTCATCATATTGCCTGCGATAGCAACGATAAAGCCCGCACCATTAGCCAGTTTTATTTCGCTAATTTCAACGGTGTGACCAGAAGGTGCACCTTTTGCCGTTGGGTCGGTAGAAAAAGACATTTGTGTCTTTGCCATACAAATAGGGAATTTACCGTACTTTTCTTGCAGGGCTTTAATTTCACCTCGTACTTTAGGGCTTGCTGTTATGCCGGCTGCACCGTAAAGTTTAGTTGCAATGGTTTCAATTTTTTCCCAAAGTGGTAAGTCTTCGTCGTAAACGTAAGTAAATTCAGGTTCACGGTTATAAACAATATTAAGTACTTCCTGAGCAAGTTCTTCTGCGCCAGCACCGCCTTCTGCCCAGTGTTTTGATACCACGCACTTTGCACCTAATGCT
>WTAG01000568.1 GCA_013139755.1 Methylomarinum sp.
AGATAAAGCCATCGAACAAGGAGCCGAACTATTAACCGGAGGTGCCATGATTTCCGACTCGCTCTATCAACCAACAATACTACTTAACCCTGCATATGAATCACTGGTCAGCCAACGGGAAATATTCGGACCGGTGGTTTGTCTCTATGGATATAACGATATTGATGAGGCTATTCAACAAGCAAATGCACTGCCCTATGCTTTTCAGGCCGCGATTATGAGTCGCAATATAGATACCATTATGTACGCCTATAAACATCTAAAGGCTTCTGCTGTGATGGTTAATGATCATACCGCTTTTCGCGTTGACTGGATGCCGTTTGCTGGCTTGGGTCAATCGGGCTATGGCATAGGGGGAATACCTTACAGCTATCGAGACATGCAAATTGAAAAGATGCTTCTGATGCATTCACTGTCACTATAACTAACTATAAAAACTTTTTAGGACTTCTTATGCGCAAACGATTTTATTTATTATCTGTACTTGCTTTAATACTGTCAGCAGGACTCACCTGGTTATGGTTTCCGGCAATTTGGCTACTCGCTGCTGTAATAGTCATAGTAACACTAGGGATCTATGACATTCTTCAGCATAAACACACCATTTGGCGTAATTTTCCTGTCGGTGGTCATGGTCGCTGGATAATGGAATGGTTAAGACCGATGATGTATCAATACTTTATTGAGTCGGAGACCGATGGTGTCCCCGTAAATCGAATGTTTCGATCAGTGGTCTATCAGCGTGCTAAAGGCGTACTTGATACCGTTCCATTAGGCACCAAAATAGACACTTATCGTACTGGCTACGAATGGATGGATCATTCGCTTAATGCTTTAAGATCCGAGCAACTTGATCAAGATCCACGAGTAATAGTCGGTGGACCTAACTGTCAACAACCCTATACAGCAAGTATTCTCAATATTTCTGCAATGAGTTTTGGTGCACTGAGTAAGCACGCCATTTTGGCACTAAATGGTGGCGCTAAACTCGGCGGTTTCGCGCACAATACTGGAGAAGGTGGTCTCAGTCCTTATCATCTGGAACCTGAAGGCGATGTGATCTGGCAAATAGGTACAGGGTATTTTGGCTGTCGTGATGATAAAGGGTATTTCTCTGGTCAGAAGTTTACCGAAAAAGCGACATTAAGCAATGTCAAAATGATTGAGATAAAATTATCACAAGGAGCTAAGCCAGGGCATGGAGGTATTCTACCAGCAGTAAAAAACACCCCTGAAATCGCTGAAATTCGGGGAGTACAAGCCTATACTCAAGTTGATTCACCACCAACTCATTCCGCTTTTTCAACGCCTTTGGAGATGATGCAATTTATTCAGCAGTTGCGTGAGCTTTCAGATGGAAAACCCATAGGATTTAAACTGTGTCTCGGACGAAAAAGCGAATTCATTGCCATTTGTAAAGCGATGCTGGAGACAGGTATTAAACCCGATTTTATCACCGTTGATGGCGGTGAAGGTGGAACGGGAGCTGCTCCATTGGAATATACCAATTCGGTGGGTACACCGCTACGCGAAGGCCTGGCTTTTGTGGTTGATTGTTTGATCGGATTTGATCTCAAGAAAGATATTCGAGTGATTGCTAGTGGCCGGATTTTTAGTGCTTTTCATATGGTACGTTTATTAGCTCAAGGGGCTGACCTTTGTAATAGTGCCAGAGGTATGACGCTGGCCTTAGGCTGCATACAGTCACTGGAATGCAATAAGAATACTTGCCCTACTGGAGTTGCAACACAAAACCCTACTTTTTATAAAGGCTTGAATGTGACTGACAAACGGCAACGGGTGGCAAATTTCCATAAAGGGACCGTAGAAACAGTGGTTGAATTGATTGCTGCGGCAGGTTTAATCAACACAGAGCAACTTCGACGCTGTCACATTCAGCGACGAGTGAATTCTGAGCAGGTCCGTTGTTATGATGAAATATACCCGTCTATGGAAATTGGCTGTTTGCTCCAACAACCCTACCCAGAACGTTTTGAGAAACTGATGGATGCGGCACAGCTAACAAATTTTTAATCAAGTTCAATATTCATGAATGAATTAAGTATCGTAACGATCACTGGATTAATTGTATTATTTGCTCTTGTTTCCGGACGGCTACAACATAGCCCATTAACGCCGCCTATGGTCTTTACCGTTTTTGGCTTATTGTTAAGTCCAGTACTCTTTAATCTGATAAAAACTTTACCAGATAATGCGTTTATTCATACTCTGGCTGAGATTACTCTGATTCTTGTACTGTTTACCGATGCAGCAAGAATTGACTTGGGGCAATTGATACGTGAACATAATATCCCGATAAGATTATTAAGCATAGGCATGCCATTAACCATTCTGATAGGTACGGTTATTGCTGCCAGCTTATTTACAGAGTTTAATTTGTGGGAGTGTGCAATATTAGCCACCATTCTGGCACCTACCGATGCCGCTTTGGGACAAGCTGTAGTGAGCAGCAGCAAAGTGCCTGTACGTATTAGACAGGCACTTAATGTTGAAAGTGGTCTCAATGATGGCATTGCTCTGCCCGTCATACTTATTTTTATTTCTCTTAGCTCCGTAACTACCCACACGGAAAGCACCTCTTATTGGTTATTATTTACCACAAAACAAATAGTATTAGGCCCGTTAATGGGAATATTTATCGGATATAGCAGCGCTAAACTGCTACAACTATCAATAAAGCACCAATGGACGACCGATACTTTCCGCGATCTGTCTATTCTGGCTGTTTCATTTTTATCCTATTTTGCCGCTGAACTAATCGGTGGTAACGGTTTCATAGCGGCTTTCGTGGCGGGTTTAACGTTGGGTAATACTGTAAAAAACCTGTGCACCTGTCTTTATGACTTTGCTGAAGCAGAAGGACAATTACTCAATTTAATGGTTTTTCTGTTTTTCGGCTTAACCATGGTGCCTGTCGTTTTAGACGGAATTTCATTTACTGTGGTTATTTATAGTGTCTTAAGTTTAACTGTAATTCGAATGTTACCCGTGTTTATCAGCCTGCTAGGAAGTAAACTGCGCTGGGAAACAACTATTTTCATTGGCTGGTTTGGTCCACGAGGTCTTGCTTCAATACTCTTTGCATTATTAGTTATAGAACATTCCGATTTAATTCATCGACAGGAAATTCTGACTGTTGTTTTAAGTACAGTATTGATGAGTATATTTTTGCATGGCGCATCAGCAAATATTGGCACAGTCTTATATCAAAAAATACTTCGTGTATGTATTTCCAGAGGCGATTCAATAGAGGCTGAACAGGGCAAGGTAAGTGAAATGCCTGTTCGTTTGCCGATAAATGATTAACTATCATTAAACTCCGCTTATAATCAAACAGTCATAAAGCCAAATGGTTTTTGGTTGTTTAAGGAACCTCTGATCAAGTCATGAACTCGTACCT
>WTAG01000168.1 GCA_013139755.1 Methylomarinum sp.
ATCCCTACGCAGAGCGAATAATCATTCCCGCTCAATCATCAGAAGAAAGAATTGAGCGTCATACGACCCAATCTCAGGTTAGTCAGCAGGCAATAGATCCCCAAATAGCTGACAGCAGTATTAATCATGATACGCAAGTGGTTAAAAAAACATTATCACCAGCTATCGTGGCATTAATGTCAGAAGCGGATAGGAATAGTAAAGCCGGTCAGCTTGATTCTGCGGTAGCAACTATAGAGCGAGCTTTAAGAATAGATGCTAGAAACCCGATCTTAACGTATAAACTTGCCGTCTTACGTCTTAAACAGTCTAAGCCTCGTCTTGCAGAAGATCTAGCAAAAAAAGCAGCTTTATTAGCAGGGAAAGACAAAAACTTAAAGAAACAAAGTTGGCTTTTAATTAGTGAAGCAAGACGACAGCAAAATAATTTATATGGTGCAAAAGAAGCTAAATTAAAGGCGAATAGCTTTTAGTCTTAGATATTTATGTCTATGCTCTGCAGAAAAGAGAGCGGACTTTAGTTCGCTTTCTCTAGCTACCAGCAAGAGTTTGAATCAATTTATTCTTTTTCAACATGCTAGCCTGACTGAAGCGGCTATACCACATAATAATCAGTCCTCAGAAACCCTTGATGCTATCCATAAACGTATTTTTTTGAATATTTGCTGACGTAATTCTGGCGTTGAAAAAAGCTGTTCATGGTGGCTTTCCCCTGCCAGCATCATCGTTTCATTAGCTGGATGATTTTGTCGGGTAGCCGCGGCAAAATCAGTATTTCCCCAGGCTGGAGTAATGGGGTCATGTTCAGAATAGATAAGCAAGTAAGGCGTATTAAATTGTGTCATGTTACTCCTGAACTGAATCACTTCTTTTTCTACTGTCAGCACATAGCGTAGAATGGAGCGGCGAATAATATAAGGGTCATTTTTATGACGTGCTCTCTCTTCATCCCAGTTGCTCAGGTAATTAACCACCCAGTCCGGCGTTGAGGGCGAAAATAGTTGACGCAACCCCGGCAGAGATAGAAGTTCAATAATACCGTCCTGAATGGGTACGGTAACCAAGGCTAATAATTGATTGAACAGCATTAAAGGTAATGCTTCATCGTGTGGATTAAGAAAATGTTGATGAGTGTGGTAACTGAAGCGGACAAATGGATTCTGTAACCAGCCCCGCCAGCCGGGGATTTGAGTAACAGAGAAAGCAGGACCGGCAAAAATAATGCCGCTGATTCTGTCTTTGAACTTGTTGTTTTCTGTTTGTAGCAGATAGGAAGCGGAAACCAGTGATCCGAGGCTATGGGACAAGATAAAAACCGGCAAGGTTGTGTTATCTGAATGTTGATCACAGTGATGGATTAAATAATGCAACGCTTGTTCCAGGTCATCACGCATGGGCTGAAGATCACGTAATTGTGCCTGCTCAAGAAATGCATCACTGATATCTTGTTTTGTTGCTCCTGTTTTTAGGACTTTTTGAGCCGTTGCAAAAACGGGATTACTGAGACCGTGAGCAGTCAGGTCTATACCGGCGACGATATAACGATCGCCAAAATAGTGAGCGATTTCTGCGTAACGGCCGATGTATTCATTCATGCCATGTACTATTAGAATACAAGCTTCGGCAAAACCACTTTGCTCCGGTTGCTTTATTTGCAAATGCCGGCTACGGTTGTCATCTGAAGTCAGAATAATGTCTTTGCCCCACAAAGGATAGAGCCTATCCACTGTTTGATGATGGGCACAACCATTAAGAAACATTAGGAAGAGTAAGCATAGTGGTAATCGCCTGATAAATAATTTCATCTTATACTCTTTTTGGGTCTATTTTTATATGCAGTATTTAAAATGTGTAGGTTACGACTTTACTCAGGATTATATGAGGTTTAACATAAGTAAGCACGTTGAGCGATAATAAACAAGATGTCATTGAATCAATTGTTGATTTTGATAGCCATAAAACCTTTAGGCAAACGTCTAATGTTGATGCTATCGTTTGTGCTACTCAATGCTTGTCAGTCTTTACCATTATTGCAATGGGCTGACGATCCGAGAACTGCGGTAAAGCACGAATTTTCTTTAACCGAGAAACAGTCTGTCTTGGGGCAAGCAGGGATACTAGAAATAGAAGCAGGCGATTCTTTGCCTATTATTGCTCGTTATTTCGGATTGGGTTTTGATGAGATCATTCTTGCCAATCCTGATGTCGATCCATGGCTACCGGAACAAGGTCATACCGTTAGTTTGCCTTTAAGATTTATTCTACCCAAAGTACCTCGAAAAGGACTTGTTTTGAATTTGGCTGCAAAACGGCTATTCTATTTTCCGGGAGATAAAAGCGATAAGGTGATTACCTTCCCAATTGGAATTGGTCGTGAAGGCTGGCAGACTCCAACCGGGACAACTAGTGTTATTGCAAAAAAGGTGCACCCTCGTTGGGTCGTGCCAAAATCGATTCGCTTAGAGCATGCAAAAAAAGGCGATCCTTTGCCTAAAATTGTACCAGCAGGACCGAATAATCCTTTAGGAGATTACGCACTACGATTAGGAATTCCAGGGTATTTAATTCATGGCACAAATAAACCCTATGGAGTAGGGATGGCGGTGAGTCATGGTTGTGTCCGATTATATCCTGAGGACATCCCTCTATTGTTTAAACAGATAAAGACTGGGACACAGGTTCGTTTGCTTAATCAACCTTTCTTGATCGGCGAAAATAAAGGCGAACTGTATATACAGATTTATCCGCAGACTCATACTGGTAAAAAACAATCCCGAACACGGCTAGCTGCTTTTAAGAAGAAACTGAAACGTATTGAACGCAATTCAAAACGGCATATTGATTGGCGTCAGGTTGATGCCGCGATACTACGTAGTGACGGTATTCCGGTAACAGTTTTTGCCGATAGTGTTGAAAAAGAAACGGTAGCAAGGTTTACTCATCCTCCAGAATTAAACCGCCAAATCAAACCTGCGTCTTTAGCAGATGAATTCTGGCGAATCAAAGTGGCTGAATTTGCTGAATCAAACTCTGCTCGACGGTTGGCTGTTATACTCAACCATCAAGGACCGCCAATTCCGGCTCATGTCTTGCCGGTTAGTACGGGTTTTATTGTTGTTGCCGGTCCTTTTAATTCAGTTAAAGAGGCACAGGCCTCGGTAAACCGGTTACGTATAGATTTCGCACTTCGACCCGAATTGATACAGCCGAGCAAGATAATTCCAGAGTTACAAGATACAACTGCCTTTTTTCCCCGGATATTGTCAATTCTGGGTTGGACTTCTAACTAGTACTCCATCAAGACTATATTGAGTAGCGAGTCAGGCCGTTCCACGATCACAAATCATTAAGTAACAAAAATTAGTTGATTATGGTTTTGTAGCTAGTTGATGTTTTATTCTCACACAAAGGCACTGAGACACAGAGGAAAGAACCTCTCTTCTTCGTGTCTCAGTGCCTTTGTGTGAATTATTCTTTGTTTGTTATTCAAGAGAATTAAACCAGCTTGACTTTATTTTCTGATTTTTTATTTTGTCAGGTGATAAAATCAGTGGTTTATTTGTGCCTTTCTATAAACTTAATCCTCATAATTGTATGTCTGAAATAGAGTCTTTTTTTGGTAGCGACGGTTCGTTATCAAAAATAATTCCAGGTTATTTACCGCGAACGCCACAGCTTGAGATGGCAAACTCTATTGCAGAGGCTATTGAAACCAATAAAAACCTGATTGCAGAAGCCGGTACAGGCACAGGAAAAACCTTTGCTTATTTGGTGCCCGCCATTTTTTCCCGCAAGAAAGTTATTATTTCAACAGGGACCAAAAATCTTCAAGACCAGTTATTCAATAAAGATTTACCTATTGTTAGAAAGGTGATTAAAGTGCCTTTTAAATCAGCTTTATTAAAAGGCAGAGCAAATTATTTATGTATTTATCGCTTAGAAAATGCGATGAACAGCAGTTTTGGTTTTAGTAAAGATGATGCCGCAGCTTTGGCAAGTATTAAAGCATGGTCAAAGAAGACTAAAGTAGGCGATATTTCTGAAGTATCAGATGTAGATGAGTCTGATCCGGTATGGTCACAGGCCACTTCATCTGTTGATAATTGTATAGGGCAGGAGTGTCCTGTCTATATGGAGTGTTTTTTAGTTAAAGCGCGTAAAAAAGCACAAGAGTCTGAAATTATTGTTGTTAACCATCATTTGTTATGTGCTGATTGGTCTTTGCGAGAAACAGGCTTTGGTGAACTTTTACCTGATGCTGAAGTGGTTATTATTGATGAAGCACATCAGTTATCAGGCATAGCGTCTAATTTTTTAGGTGTTTCAGTCACTGCTAAACAGCTTAATGAATTGGCGACCGATACCTTGGCTGAATATTTTAAAGATGCCAAAGATATGCCTAACTTGCGTACAGCTTGCGAAGATTTACAGTTTGAAGTTAAAGATTTACGCTTGGCTTTTGGGATGGAAATTAGGCGAGGAGAATGGAAGGATATTGAAGATAACCCCAAGATTGCCAATGCGATAAAGTCAGTCTATGAACAGTTAGAAAGACTTAGCGAGCAACTATTATTAGCTTCAGTCAGAACAAAAGGTCTGGAATCATGTTTTGATCGGGTGGAGGAATTAGAATCTCAATTAGATAGCTTGATTAATGATGATAGTGGTAAATGGATACGCTGGTATGAAACGCACAGTAAGTCATTAACTTTAAGTAAGACACCTCTTGATATAGCCGCAGAGTTCAAGTCTTTTATGCGGCAGCATAAAGCAAGCTGGATTTTTACTTCGGCAACCTTAAGTGTTGCTAATAACTTTACCCATTTTTCAAAAGGGCTGGGTTTATATGATACCGAAAGCAAAAGCTGGGAAAGTCCTTTTGATTTTGAGTCACAATCTTTGTTTTATCATCCTAAAGGCCTGCCCAAACCCACAGAACCCGATTTTACAGAGAAAGTCGTCGAATTTGCCATTCCTGTTTTAGAAGCCAGTAAAGGACGGGCCTTTTTTCTATTTACTAGTCATAGAGCATTAAGAATAGCGGCTGAAATATTAGAGGACAGAATTGATTACCCCTTACTAGTACAAGGAACCCGTGCAAAAGCTGTTTTATTGGAACAATTTAAAGAAAAAGGCAATGCGATTTTGTTAGCAACATCCAGTTTCTGGGAGGGTGTTGATGTCAGGGGCGATGCACTATCATGCGTTATTATTGATAAGTTACCATTTGCCTCTCCGGGTGATCCTGTTTTAAAAGCGCGTTTAAATGCGATGGAAAAACAGGGTCAAAATCCATTTTTTGAGCACCAACTGCCCACTGCGGTGATTGCCTTGCGTCAAGGGGTAGGACGATTGATTCGTGATGTCAATGACAGCGGTGTTT
>WTAG01000487.1 GCA_013139755.1 Methylomarinum sp.
TAAAAGGCAATGTGTTGTCAGTAGCTGATTTAGAAGGCGTTGAAGAGCAATTACAAAAAACACCCGCCGCTCAGGTTATTTTTTTTGATGATGTGCCGGTGAATGGTGATAAAGGCAAATCAGGACCTAATCAACTGGTCGATCAATTCTGGCTAGTGATTGTTGTTGTTAAAAACGTAAAAGGTAAATCTGGCGCAGAAGCAAGAAAACAAGCAGGGCCAATTATTGCAGGAGTGATTAAACAATTACATCACTTTGACCCAGGCCACCCCTACTCAAAACTAACACGGGTTAAAGCACCCTACAGGGCAACGTATCGAAATGGATTTTTCTATTTCCCCATGATGTTCAAAACACGATTTTCTACAGAAGGTAATAAAAATGGTAGATCCTAAAGCAGCAGAAAAAGAACAACAACCTAAAGAAGAGAGGGTTGAAGTAATCATTAACAAAGAGGGTGTTGAGGTTAATGGTGAAAAAGCCAAAGTAGGTGCAAAGGTAAAAGTGCCTAAAAGTCACGTTGCGTTTATGAAAAAGCGTGAACAAATTAAATAATTGAGGATATAACCATGGCTGAAGATTTTGGCATCATATACGAAGGCGATTTTTCTGTACGAATTTATTCAGGTAATACGTTATCTAAACGATTAATCGGGCCGCTAGAGGCAACCTCATTTTCTGTTAAAGCCGAGAATGAGCAAAAAGAGCGTAAAGCATTAAGAGTCGGACAATCGGGAAAAACAAGAGGGGCATTTGGTCGTGGCTTGGCAACAAAAGTGAAATTTGGCGTTAATGCTGTTAGTGCAGAATTATTGTCATTAATTTTGCTGGGCGCAACGTTGCCATTGTCGATTGCGGGCGGTTCAGCAGTTGCTGAGTCGGTTGATACTGAACATGGTGTAGCCATAAAGTTAAATAACGGCAATATAACATCAGCGACAGCGACAATCACAGGCTCTGTAGAAGGGCCTGATTATGTGATTGATAAAGCGTTGGGCTCAATTACCACGCTTGCTACAGGAAATCTCGCTGCTTCGGCAACAGTGGACATTAGTTATGACTTCGGTGCTATTACTGGAACACGAGTAAAGGTAGGGACTGAAACAAAAATGGATGTGATGCTTGAGGGACCTGTTGTTAATAGTGAAACGGGGGCTAAAGGCTGGCTGAAGATTCCTAAAGTGACCTTATCACCTGCCAATGAACTGGCCTTGCTGGGTGACGATTACGTGACGGCGGATCTGGATGGCTCATGTGTGTTATTGGATACCGAATCCGCAGATTTATATTTTGATCCTAGTCGGGTTGAAGCGTAATGGCCCCAGCCACTCGAAAAATTGAAGTTGCTGATATCTCAATCACTGTGCGTGAAATCACAGTGAATGAGATTCGGGATTGGTTGATCAATGCGTCGGAAGTGAAAAATGATGTAGTCGGCGATTTAATTCTGGAAGATATCACTATTGATGAATTATGCAGATGCAGTGATTTAAAACCTAATCAAGCCAGTCAATTAACACCAACTGAATTAAACAGTATTGCAGAAGTTTGCAAGGAGCTGAATGCCAGTTTTTTCGCCCTGCGGGATCAACTACGGTTAGATCCCGAAAAGGCGTCAGCGTAAAAAATGCATTAACTCTGCTGGAAGCATCCTGCTGCAGATTAGTGATGACAGGATATTGCAATATATTTTGTTACCCCTGGCGCTTGTATCTACAAGCGGTTACTGAATATGACAAAAAGATAAACCCTAAAAAATAATGAATTCATCAGAACTTGCATTAAAGATTAAGGTCACGACAGATTTAGCAAACTCTGTTGAATCCTTTGTTGCCCTTAAAAAAAATGTAGCAAGTACCAAAGATGAGTTTGATCAAGCCCAGAAAAAAGCAAAAAAACTGGCTGATGAATTAAAATCAGGTGATGGTAATACTAAAAAATTAACTGCTGAATTTGATAAGGCTAAAGCCTCTGCGGGGCGGTTAAAAAAGGAATTACAAGGGCAACGTTTAGCTGTTCAAAATTCTAGAAAATCGTTAGCAGATGCAGGTGTAAACACTAGAAAATTAAGCTCTGAGTGGACTCGGTTAAAAAAATCACTAGCTACAGCACGGGTAGACTTAGAAAAGAATAATAAAGCTTTAGACGAGCTGGCCAAGAAAAATACCAGCGGGTCATTTAAAGATGTTTTTTCTTCAGCTAAGGCCTCTGCAAAAAACGTTGAACAAAATAATGCCCGAATTATTAGCTCAAACAAAAAGGTTGGAGGGTCATTTGCTGGAATAGTCGGGCAAGCCAAAGCCGCTAAAATTGCAGTTTTTGCAATCTATTCAGCGTTAATTGTCACCTTAACTACGTTTATCAGTAAAGTCGTTAATGCGTCTGATAGTTATTCAGAAATTACCGCAAGAATACGCTTAGCCACAAAATCCCAAGAACAGTATAACGCTGCAAATGCTGCGTTATTTACCATTGCGCAAAAAACCCGTTCACAGTTGTCTGATATCGGTAATTTGTTTTCCAGAATTAATGGTTCTGTTTTAGAGCTAGGTAGAACTCAAAAAGACACGCTTTCTTTAGTTAATCTAGTCGGGAAATCAACAAAAATATCAGGTGCTAGCGTTTCTGAATCATCAGCCGCTATTAGACAGTTCACTCAAGCGGTGGCCAGTGGTGTTTTGCGTGGTGATGAATTTAACTCAATTATGGAAAACTCACCCAGACTAGCACAAGCACTGGCTGATGGCCTAGGGGTGGCTCGGGGAGAACTCAGAGCCATGGCTGAACAAGGGGAATTAACATCAGATAAGGTCATTAATGCGCTACTGTCTCAAACTGATGCTATTAATGCCGAGTTTGAAAAAATACCAGCAACTGTTAGAGGTGCATTAACTCTGGTTGGTAATGCCTTTACTGCCTATTTTGGTCAGCTATCAGAAGCAACTAATGCGGGTAAATCGTTAGCTGAGTTGATTACCTTTGCCGCTAGTAATTTCAATATTCTTGCCAATGCCGCTGTATCAGCAATGACCATTGTTGCAACAGTCTATTTGGGAAAAGGTATTAAAAGTGCATTAGCTTATATTGCTGTACAAGTTAAACAGATTCAATCAGCCAGAGCATTACGAGTAGCAACCTTAGCGGCCGCTGAAGCCGAGGTTAAAGATATTCAGGCACGGATTGCTAATACTAAAACACTTATTTCTCAAATAACAAATACTCAAGCATTGGTGAAACTCAGATTTCAACTGTTAAGCCAGACTCAAGCGCTGGCAGCGGCTGAGCTGGAATTAACCGCGGCACAAAGTACATCGGCTATCAGTACTGGCAAGCAAGTCACCAGCCTAAAAGAATTAGCCACAGTCTCTAACCTGGTTAATGTTGCGATGACGGCCATGATCGGCTGGGAAATTGGCACATGGGCAAGAGAAAATATCCCCGGTGTTAAGCAGCTTGGGGCTAATTTGGCTAGTATGTTTGTTCGTATGGGAGTAACAGCAAAAACCCTTTTTACGGGCGACTTAGCCGCGTTTTTTAACGGTGAGTTGTCTGATAAATTGCAACAAATTGAGGATGATTTTAATGATTTATACAAAGAAGCTGAAAATGGATCAACTGCCAATGCGGAAGCATTATCTGAAATAAAACAAGCACAAGACCAAATATCAGCACTGATTAAACAACGTGGCAGTCTTGAAAAAAAACTAGCGGTAGAAACTAAGACCTTGGCGGCATCAACTGCCACTGAGCAGATTAAGCAAGGTAAAAGAGTTGTTTCTGCTTTAGAAAAGGACATACAAAAATCAATCGATCTTCAGCAAAAATTAGCGGATGAGATAGAGGGCAGACAAACCAATATTGCACGTATTCAAGAATCTACAGCAGATAAAATTCGTCGTATTGAACGCGAAAGCATGTCTGAGCGTAGCCGCGAATATGACATTCAAAAACAAATTACTGAAGAGTTGGCAAGAGCACAAACAGCAGCTGCAGATGATCCACAAGAAGCCGCTAGACTAGCTAAGAAAGCCGAGCAATTAGCTGAAGAAACAGGTAACCGTAGACTGTTGCTAGATGTGCTTAAAAAATCCAGTACGATTCAGATTGAAGCGGAAAACAATGCCATTGCAGTAGCTGAAAAAGCCAGAGCAGCCGAAGCCACTAGAGCAGCAGAATTAAAAGCGCAATTACAAGATCAGAAAAACAACATTGATGAGTTGATCGCTAAAAAGATAGAACTTGAAAAGCCAACGGCTTTAACCATTACCGACAATATTGATGCGGTTAATAAGAAGATTGATGCATTGAAAGAAAAGCTAGCTGGCTTGGGTGGAACTATTAGCATTAATGCGAGCTCATCGGTAAATGATAGTGTTGCAGGTGCCGCGCATGGCGGATTGGGGTATGTGCCTAAAGAAAGTACTTATCTACTAGACAAAGGTGAGCGTGTTTTATCACCCAATCAAAACAAAGATTTAGTTTCATTTTTAAACTCTCAGAGTAACGATAGAGTCGCTAGATTTGCATCTTTATCACCCTCGGCGCAACAGTCTTCAGGGGCAAGTGGTAACACCGTAAACATCACATTACCAGACGGTCAAAAATTCGGCCCATTCGTAGACCAAGATAACAATTCAGCAGCACTAGAATCAGCCTTAAAACGTGAAGTATTCAAAAGAGGCCGCTTAAGATGATTAAAATAGGCTCAATAGAAATACAAGACCAAGCGGGGTTTGATTTACGTGTTGCACGATCTGAAATCGCCCCTAAAGCAATTTTACGGACAAAAAACGGCAGAGGGATTGATACAAGTCGCTGGTCTAAAACCCGCCTTTCTTTTGTAGGATCTGGCTGGATTCCAGACGGTTTACATAGCCTGAATTTAAAGCAGGTTGTTGATATTCACTGCGTAGACTGGCTTTCCACCTCTGATGATTCAAATGTAATAACAATACCTGGTGCTTTCAGAACTGATGATTATGCACCCCAAGGACTTGCGTTTGTAAATGGTGAAATGAAGCCAACAACCGTGTCATTATCTGGCTCTATTGCGACTTTAACGATTGTGCCTGGTGCGACTATTTACCAAGTCTCTTATTGCCAAATATTAACTAGTATTATTGCTTTAATTGATCGTCAATATGATGAAGATAATGCAGTTTGGAACTGGGCATTAGAGGCTGAACAGCAATGATTGGTTCAGGTGCTATAGGCAGCTTTGCCATCGGTTCTAGCGCAGGTGATAGTGCCGTGGTCGGTGATGCCATTCTGTTGTTTGAACAAAATGTAATAGCGATTGAAGGCCATGCCACTCTATTTTTTGAACAATCAGTCGTTGCTGAGGGTGATGCTACGCTGTTATTTGAGCAAGATGTCACTTATCCGGTCGGTGATGCCATTCTATTTTTTGAACAAAATGTAGGTGCAGTCGGTGATGCAACGCTATTGTTTAGCCAGAATGTTTACGACCCTGTTTTAGTCGCAGACTCATGGGTTGACTGGGATGCTACTGTTATTGTCGACGGGGTTGATTTAAGTGATGATCTCATTGGTACGATGAGTATTGACGCTGAACGATCAGCTGCCAGGATTGCAGATTTTACCGTGCTTCTTTCAGGCGTAGTGGATATGAAAAAATGGAAAGGTCGTTCCGTCGAGATTGATTACATCCAGAATACAGGGGCAACTTGGCGCAGGTTTACAGGTGTTGTGCAAGATGCGCAATATGACTCGCTAACTAAATCACTGCATTGCATTTGTACTGATAATTATCAGCGTGTCGTGGATGGTTACACTAAGGAGCAGTTACTCGAGCTGACAGGTGGTTTTCATTCAAACCATGTGTTTAATGATGAAAACAAGGGGTTTGATCTATTAAATGACCTGTTGTCTACAGTGAGCAAATCAGTTGAACTGGATAGCAATAAACAACTTAAGCTCAATAGTCTGCAAAATAAAGCCGTACCCGATTATACATTTGATGATAATTTGATTTTAACTAATTCATTAACTGTTAAATCTGCGCTAACTGATCAGCTAATAAACACGGTTAATATTGAATTTAATGCTCGTTTTAACCGCCGTTACCATATCAATAAAAGCCTGAACTGGCGGTATTCAAGATTGTTTTGTGAGCATCACTTAGCCCCCGCTGAATTACCCGATCAAGAATCTATTATTAGTGCATTAAATAACAGCGGCTGGGCGCTTAACAGTATTAGTTTTACTCCCGTTTGGCCTTCGGGTAATTACAACTGTGGCGAGCAAGGCGTTGTTCTTTTTAATAACAGTTTTCCATCTGGAATCATCGGTTTTAATGCAAATTCAGCTCTGCGCTGGTCACAGTCAATCACAGAGAAATATAAAACCACAGTGACGTGTGATGATTCTATTCGTGAATTTACTGAGCTGGATCATGCCTTATCGGCCTCGGCAGATATTCAAGGCAGTATTGATGATTGGGGGTCTGCTGATGATGATTTTAAAGTGATCCCCGCTGAATTTGTGCAAATAGGCGGATATTTCGCATTTGATGATGTTGACGCTAGCGAGATAGATGAAGCGAATGAAGTATTGATCAATCAAGCCGTTACCCTCATCAATTCAACACATCAAGAAGATAGTGTGTTTTTTGACCTTCCGCTATCGCCATTTATCGAGCTGGATCAAACTATCGCAGTTTCGGATGGAGAAATAGACACAAAGGCGATCATCAGACGATTTACTGAAACATACAATTTTGATACTAACGAGCCGATTACATCGATAGAGCTGGCAATTAGTTCAGGTGAGTCAGGTGTGGATCTTGTGAATCAAGTGTTTACCTCACCCACCAAACCCTCATTAATTGAAGACCAGGGGCAGTATTTGTTAAGTGCCATTACTATTACTGATCATGTCGGCGGGCTATTCGAGTCAATTCCTGAAGATCCAGATTGGACCGGTATTTTTCTTAATGCCTCATATCCTGAAAACCGTGTTGTGCCATCAGGCACGGTGCCGCCTATTACATACTCTCAAGGCATTAAAATAGAGTTCCCCGACATCGATGATGCATTAGTTAAAAATAGTGATATTGAGCACGAGTCATCGATCAATATTACAGTCCCAGACAATCAACTTATAGTGACCGCCTAATGGATATTTCTTTAAAATTTCATACAGATCCAGCTGCTCAGATACCTGTTTCTCTATCAGCTATTAATCATCTAATAGATGGTAGCAATGACCCGCAATCATTTGTTTTCTATCTAAGTTCAATTAATGCATTAAAAAAATTCCAGGCGGCATCTAATCCTGGTGTCGATGATCTGTTTGTTGAAGTGATTAATGTCACCAGCCTGTGGGCTGCAACCACTACGAAAGTATTAAACGATACAGTTAGAACAACAGCTAAAAACGGCTATCGCTATAAAGCACAAGCTGTTGCAGGCGCTGGCAATACAGGCGCTTCTGAGCCCGCATGGACGTTAACTATTGGTCAAACAGTGGTTGATGGTGATATCACATGGATAAATGACGGCAAGCTGCACGAATCTACCGAAATGAAATTGGCTCTATCACTTGTTGGCTTAGATACAGCAGTTGCCGGAGCCTCGGTTAATTTAGGCTCAGTCATTACAGGTGGAGCAGCTAATAATATACCTCTATATATAAGAGTAGATGACGCGACAGCTATTGTTGATAAGTTTGTAGATTTAGGGATTGGTGTGCTTAATGCCCGGGAGCTAGCAATATAATGCCTATTTCAGACAATATTAACAGGTTAGTTAAGCACCCAAGTAAACAAGTTCAACTGCCGGATCAAAAACAACCGGATTCTATTTCTAAAAAACTAGGTGCCGCTGATTTTCCTAGCGACGATTCCGCGGGCGCTGGGATTGCATCACCATTGACTGAATCTAGTAGAGTGACAGAAATGCTCACACAATATGATGATTTTAATGTCTGGTCTGTTGATATCGAATTTATAAAGCAATTAAATATGACAGATACCGTGGGTCGTCCTGTTGTTTTTAATCTAACTATTCCAGAGGTTACATGATATGGGTTTATTGACGAATAGAAAATACGACAATCTGATGAAGTTTTTTTTAACTAGCGCATTAACTGACAGCATATTAGACACTGCATTGCCGCTGTCGGTCGATGATGTTAGTTATTTAGATATTACGCTAACTGAAATAGCCCCCCTTTCTGCGATGCCTGCCGTTATCGTTAAGCAAGATGATAAAACGATAACGGAGTTTGTTAAATTTGTTTTTAACGGCGCTGAGGTTTTAATTATCAGAGCACAAGAAGGCTCGACAGTTAAAACGTGGGCTGTGGGTGATTATATTGAAATTATATTAACAGCAGAAACATTAAATAATATTGTTACTGAACTAGATAATCTGGCTGCTGCAAATATAGCAACACAGGAACAGCTTGATTTGACGGATGGATTAATAGATGCAGCAATAAACGATATTTTGGTTAATCAAAACGGTGACGTGCTTGTTAATCAAAATTGTGATGTATTAAGAAAATAAGGAAAACCAATGGCAAAAGAAAATATTTTAGGAACCGCGTCCCCGATTGGTTCAATAACACCTAACTTTGAGGGGCAAAAATTTATCAATACAACACCTGGTTCTGAGACGATTTATCTTGCTAAGGGGCTAACTCATGCGGATTGGCAAGAAGTTGGAAGTGGCGGAGGTATCTACCCAGGAGCCTTTACAGATTTAGGCACGCTAACTTCAGCGGCACCTGTAGATATATCTCTGGATACAGCAAATAATTTCTTTAAAGCGTATGTTAACGACCAACCCACAGTTATTAACTTTATAACACCTTTAGATACATCTAAAGCGCATTACGCTAAGATTAAGCTCGATTACGGCAACGCATGGGATGCACCTACAGTAACAGCTAATGGTGGGGCAGTAGGGTTTGCGGGAATACCTTTGAACGGAGGAGTATCGCAGTATTTAGAAGTTATTTACTTCGGTGGGTGGAGAATAGAGTACATAGATCTAACTAACTAAGATGTCATCTAACCCCTTCTCCGTAATGCATAAAAACCCAGCACCTTCAGGGGTAGTCTGTAAACCTGTGTCTACCATTGACCCGAGTGGCTCTGGCGTACAGTTTATAAAAACAGACTACACAGCTAATGTGAAACCCTCGGGTACTTACGAAAGGGATGAGGCGGGGGCTTATGTAATAAATCCTTCTATCCCTTTAGATGCTTCAGATCATATATTGGTAGACAATGCTAATAATACCTATGTACGCAGGGATATAGGTACTGATTTAGAAGGTGGTAACTGTAGCTGGGAAAGAAGCGATGGTTTAGTAATATCTTGGAATGGTCCATTAAGTGGTCATATTGGGCCGGTAGCTCCTACTATAGCCAAGAACAATACCCCCGCCAATATTATAGGAGGGTACGACAAAAGTTTGACTGTAAACGCGTGGAGTGTTGAGGGTTTTGCGGTTGGTGGTGACGGTATATCTAGGTATACAGGTGTCATTACTAATTTTGATAGGGTTTCTTACACTAGATGGGATTCTTGTATTTATTGTCATGGAAAAAAAATAAATGTTACAGGCCAGGTTCTTGGCGCAGGAATGTTGCAGAACTTTCTGGTAGTAGCTGTACGTAATGGAAGAAATAGCGACTCTATTCTTTACGGAAAACTATCAGAATTAAAAACAACAGGGTGGAAGCTGGCAGGAAACGTGCCACTGCTGGATGTGGCAAACGTTAGGACAGTTTTAAACAGAGATCATGTATACAGTTTCAGTGCAAATGGTTTGTCATTTAATACACTTGTTCAAGTGTCTTTGAGGCATATACCTTTCGGTAATGGTGATGTACGAGCTGATAACTATTTTTTAACAGAGGATCGTTTTGCAAAGGTGGTTCTTAGTGGTGGGTTAATATTAGACCCCTTACTTGAGACTATATCTTTAGACTCTATAACAGAAATAACATACAACGACATATATAATACAAGATTTCAGTATGATGTAACCCATACTGTAGTGGGATTGAGGACAGATTACACACAAACAAACTCAACCTCGCTCGTACTAAATGAAAATTTATTTTGTGTTGGATTCGTAGGAAATGTTGAATCAAGATGTGAGATTTCCAACGCTACCCTATCTGGGTCTGGTAGCGGTTCTGGGCATTTTATTATAGACTCGTTCGATTCTTCTGTATCAGGTGGTTCTACTCTGTCAGAAAGTTTTGATATTACTTTGAATGGCAGTATTGTTGCAACTTATGATACGCAGATTAATAAATCTTCAAATATAACTGTAACAGAAGACCCAGGGACTTCCGAGGCATTGTGGAACGGTTCATCAACGGAATCTTCAACTCAAACGGCATTCCAGCCCTTATACTGCGATATTGCTAATAACATATTGATATTAGCTAAAACCGTTTCTATAGAACCAAGCACTATCACATACTCAGGAGCTACTGATTCTAGTGTTATTACAGGGTCTTTTACCGAGACTTTATTGGACGGGGCAGTTCACTTACTAGACGCTCAGCTGTTTTCCTATAATAACTCTAGCACTGGCGATGTTAGACAGGCTAGCTTAGGTGGTAACGTCAACTCCCGCGTGAATTATGCTGCTAAAACAGGCGTTATCCCCTTATCTTATTCGAACTCTATAACAACACTTAAATGCCTAGTGTCCGTAATATCTTTTGCTGACGGAACAATTTTTCTAAACATTATTGGTAGGGTTTTCGATACAGAGCTTCAAAGTTATGTTGATGTGGAATTAGGTGTAATAAAAACACCGATAAAGCAATATACCAGAGCAGAGTTTAACGCTTTGTTTGATGTTACAGGAGGGGTATCACTGATAGGAAGTGCTGATGTTAATAACCCCGTACCTGGTATTTTATTTAAAATATAAGCCTAATTCTGCTTGTTGCAAACTAAATGTCTTTAATTCGCAATTTATACGGCTCGCTACATCTTAGCCCCTCGCCCCAAGCGGGGAGAGGGTTGGGGTGAGGGTGAGGGGTGATAAAAGTGCTCTCCTCCTTATTCTTTTTTCTTTGAAATATTAGAGAAAAGAAATGTTGCAGAAGAACATTTTATTTATTCCCCTCACCCAACCCTCTCCCCGCTAGGGGCGAGGGCTTAAAGCAACTTTATTGTAGATTAAGTATTGGCTGAGGTTTATACGTAATCAGGTTTCTTTTAAGATAATAGCCTTGCCCCTTTACTCATACTGTTTCTAGTAAGAATCATGATTAATCGCCTTATTTCTATGTGTCACAAGAGAAAATGATATAGTCCTTTTTATCTCGGCATATATTTGGAACCCACGTGATTAATCATCAGACAACGTTTAAAGTATTAGAAAAACTAGGTTCCAG
>WTAG01000680.1 GCA_013139755.1 Methylomarinum sp.
TATCTATCTGGCGATATTCTTTTTATTGCCTTTGCTCAGTTACTGGATAAAAGTGTAGAAAAATGCGCTTTTTGTCTATTGCTATGCTTAATTAAGGCTTGATTAAGCTTGGCATCGTAATCATATATATCATTGTAAAAATAAATTTTATCTTTTATTGCTAACGCTGTTGAATAAAAAATAATGACTGGGATCGGTTTTTTTAACCTGACTTGTTTGGGTTGCTGTAATTGCATAGCTTTTAAAGTTTCCTTTTGATTCCATCCAGGTTTGGATTCAAGTAAAAAACTGGCTAATTCAGTTGGTTTTTCAACCCGAATACAACCATGACTTAAATCTCTCTTAGGCTTATTAAATAATTCTTGTGACGGCGTATCATGCAAGTAAACATTATGTTTATTAGGGAAAATAAATTTCACTTTTCCTAGTGCATTTTTTTCCCCTGGGCGTTGGCGTATTTTCAATAAACCATTTTTTAGTTGTGTAATCGAGTCCTCTGTATAGAGTACAGGTATTTCATTGTTGTGAAATCCGGTAACTAACTCCATATTCTGCTGTTCAAGATAAAGAGCATTTTCTTCCAATTTGGGAAGTATCTCTTCAATAGTGATGCTTTTGGGTATATTCCAATAGGGTGAAAATTCAACATAATACATATCAGCAGTAAAAACAGGTGATTTACTTTTAACAGACTCACCGACAATCACTTTCATGTTAAGCACATTAGATGAATTAGTATCCCTGGTGTTGTAAGCCCATAATTGAAAAGCAGGAATATTAACGATGACTAAAGAGTCGGTTTGTATTTTGGGTAACCACCGAAACCTTTCCATAGCCAGTTCTATTTGTTGAATACGTTTAGATAAAGGGATATTCAATGCCTTGATAGTTTCTCTGCCTATGACTCCATCGTCCATCAATCCGTGGTGAATCTGAAAAGTTTTTATCGAATTGAGCAAATTATCATCAAATAAACAACTTGCAGTATTTTTATAGCTGGTTTGAATTCCCAGGTGTTTTAGTTGTTGTCTGATAGCTATGATTTGGGGAGCAGTTTCGCCTACGTGTATAGAAGATATGTATCGAATTTTATTAGGGTAGGGGGTAGCATTTAACTGCCGGTAATTCAATAATGCTGTTTTTAAGCTACGGTAGATTGGGTGATGGGGTTCAACTTTATTTGCAAGTTTGTCTATCTCATTCGTCTGAATAGCATTTAAAATTAACGGCACAAATTTGGAAGAATTTTTATTGGGTACAAAATTAAATGCTAAAGTGAGTGGATTAATACGACCAAAATGTAGGTCTGAAAGAAAATGGAACAGATTGATGCTGATTGCTATATCAAGCGTAGCCAGTTGATTAAAACTGCTGTCTGGTTGATCCTTAAGCTGTTGCCACTGTGTGCGGAGTAAGGATAAATTGTAATGCTCTTCTTCCAGGCCGCTTTGTTTTGCAGTAGATATTAACTTTAAAACCGCCATTATGTTTTGATTATTCAGCTCATCCTTGTTTAGCCATAGTAAATGCTGAGGAGAAACAAAATATAGATCGTCGACTATTTTTTTATAAGCTAAAAAAATACGCTTGTTTAAATAGGGATGTTCATCGGCTGTGATAACACTTTGGATAGCAGTGCTAATATAGTTAAACTGGGTGTTCTCGGAGGAATAACAAAAGGATGGATAAGTGATGAAACAGATAAGCATGAGGAAAAAATTTTTACTATGCTGTAACCTTTTCATGAGCTTTGTATGCAGTGTTTGTTTGTTGAAAAATGCTTAAGGTTCTTTTCGCCTTGGCTAAACCTTTGTCTTGTTTTTTTTAAAAATATCATGGCTGTAATTCCAGATTGAATTCAACATAGATTACCTGAAAACGGGAGGTGGTTATTATTAATCCTCGATACTAAAAAATACGCACAAAGCCATTTGTCATTTGAAATTATAAGTTTTTGCTTCATGCTTACCTGATGCTAAAGTACCTTCTTCTACGACAGCACAGTTGGCATGTTAGTTTCCGGGATATTCCAATACGCGGTTAATTTTCACCTTGGGTGCTGGCTACAGCATGGCTAAGTACTCTTTCAGCCAGACGTGAGAAAGGCATACTTTGTACCCATACCGATCCAGTACCCGATAGGGTTGCCAAAAATAAACCTTCTCCACCGAAGAGCATGCTTTTCAGTCCACCGCTCATTTCAATACTGTAATCAATATCGCCACTAAAGCCGACTAAACAACCGGTATCTAAACGTAATGTTTCGTTGTTCAACTCCTTTTTAACAACCGTACCGCCAGCATGAATAAACGCCATGCCATCACCACGTAGGCGTTGCAAAATAAAACCTTCACCGCCGAAAAATCCACTGCCTAAACGCTTATGAAATGCGACATCCACTTGTGTGCCCAAAGCAGCAGCTAGAAATGAATCTTTTTGACAAGTCACTTCTTCGCCGAGCTCTGCCAAATTTAAGGCAATAATAGACCCTGGGAAAGGCGCAGAAAATGCCACATGCCGTTTTTGATTACCGTCATTGGTAAAGTGAGTCAGAAAAACCGACTCACCTGTTAACATTCGCTTGCCCAGTCCAAACAGTTTACTCATGACGCCAGTGTCAGAACCATCGCCCATCTTGGCTTCAAATGTAATATCCTGTTCCAGATAAGTCATTGCCCCAGCTTCTGCGATAACCGCTTCATCAGAATCTAATTCTATTTCGACCATTTGAATATCATGACCGATAATGGTGTAATCAACTTCGTGGCAACGCATAGTATGTCCTTAGTTATTTACCAATAATTCAACGAGCATATTCTCATAAATATCAGATAAAACCTCTAAATCTTCTACCCCAACATTCTCATTGATTTTATGAATCGATTCATTAAGAGGGCCAAGCTCAATCACTTCGGCACCTGTTGGCGCGATAAAGCGACCATCAGATGTACCGCCGCCAGTATCGTCTAATGTTTCAAAACCAGTCACTTTTTTAATGGCAACGTGAGCGGCATCAATTAAAGTGCCACCTTCAGTTAAGAAAGGGTTGCCTGATAAACGCCACTGCAAGTCATATTTAAAATCAAACTGATCAAAAATAGCCGCCGTACGTTGTTTAATGGTTTGTTCATCCAGTTCGGTACAAAAACGTAGATTGAACTGTATTTCTGCATGGCCTGGAATGATATTTTCAGCGCCGGTACCGGAATTAATATTCGATACTTGCAAGCTGGTCGGCGGGAAAAACTGATTGCCGTTATCCCAAACCTCCTCTGTTAAGGCTTTTAATGCAGGCGCAAAGCTATGGATAGGGTTCTCAGCAATTTCAGGGTAAGCAACGTGCCCTTGTACACCATGAACCGTTAATTTGGCACACAGTGAACCACGGCGACCAACACGAATCACATCACCTAATTTTTTGTCACTCGATGGTTCGCCCACCAAGCACCAATCAATTTTCTCGTTGCGTGCTTCCAGCACCTCAACCACTTTAACCACACCATTAGTGGCTATGCCTTCTTCATCACTGGTAATCATCACAGCGATAGAACCTTGATGATCAGGGTGATTTTCTAGAAAACGCTCAAGTGCCGTCACAAAACAAGCAACGCCGCCTTTCATATCAGCTGTTCCACGCCCATAAAGCTTGCCATCTCTGATAGTAGGCTCAAAAGGTGGAGAATCCCAGCGATCTAATGGACCGGGAGGTACTACATCGGTATGTCCAAGAAAGGTGAGCAATGGTTTGGCATCACCACGTCTCAGCCAGATGTTTTGGGTGTCATCAAAATTTAAACGTTCTTCTTTAAAGCCTAGTTTACTTAATCGTTCCACCAAAACATCTTGGCAACCGGCATCTTTAGGGGTGACGGATTCTCTTTGGACTAGGTCTTTTAATAAGTCTAATGTTTCACTCATAATTCTTTCTGGTAGTTTTCGGCTTTAAATCCAATGATCATTTTCTCACCGGTATCCAATACAGGGCGTTTGATTAAAGTAGGCGTTTCCAGCATATATTTCAAAGCGGTTTCTTTGGATACATTACTTTTTTGATCAGCGCTTAAAGCACGCCAGCTGGTACTTTGTTTATTAAGTAACTTTTCCCAACCTAAGGCGGCTTCAAACGAGTCAAGTAACTCGGCTGTAAGACCTTGTTTACGATAATCATGAAACTGAAAATCGACCCCATTATCTTGCAACCAGTCCTTCGCTTTTTTAACCGTATTACAATTGCTGATGCCGTAAAGGGTATACATTACAACTCGCTATTTAATAATTCATCAAGAGAAGGTAAATCTTTGTCTTTACGCGTGTGAGTTTTGTATAAATCAACAAATTCCATAAAGGCTTGTTCTAAATCATCAAGAATACCTTCTTCGTTTTCTCTGTCTTCAGAAGGCAGTTCAGAAGAACCTACGTATTCTTTTTGCAGTGCTATTTCACTGTCTAAAGATAAAATGGCGTAAAGGACGGCGTTGCTAGATAAAGAGTCTGACATGATTGATAAGCTATTTTGTTGAGAGGGTGCCAACTGGCGTTTCGATGATTATACCGTTGTCGATTAAATATGCGATAGAACAATCCTAAATTTACCCTTGATATATTATTTTTATCGGCTGTTAATTTGTCTTTTATCAGTCTGTTAAACCGTTTTAAGTTAAAATAACCCATTGCTCATTGCTAGTTATTAATTATGAAAAAAGACACTCCTAACGCTGATTTTGAATCATTTTCCTTTTCTGATGATGTTTTGTCTGCCATTAAAGGTATGGGGTTTGAAAAGCCAACAGATATACAGCGTAAAACGATACCTGCCATATTAGAAGGTAAGGATGTGTTAGCGCGTGCTGATACCGGGTCTGGGAAAACGGCGGCTTTTGCATTGCCTTTACTGGATAGCATGAGCAATCTGAATATCTATTCTCAGATAGGGCGTGACAAACGTTTTGATGCGCGTAATCGAGTGGCAAGTAATTGTGTGCAAGTATTGGTGCTTGTTCCTACCCGCGAGTTGGCTATACAAGTTGCTGAGGTATTTACCCAACTTTCTGCAAATATTTATCCTGAGATTAAATGCCAGAGTGTTTATGGGGGGGTGAAAATTAACCCTCAAATGATGGCATTACGGGGTGGCGCTGATATATTAGTTGCTACACCTGGGCGATTGCTGGATTTAGTCGATCAAAATGCGATCAAGTTTAATCAAATTAAAGCATTGGTTATTGATGAAGTGGATCGCTTGATGAAAGGTGACTTTCAGGAGGAGATCGAACGTATTAGTAAGCTGTTACCCAATAAACGTCAAAACCTGATGTTTACCGCGACTTTCCCAGAAAGTATTACTAGGTTGATTCGTGATGTGATGAATGAGCCTGCAATTATTAATATGGATGAGTTTATTGATGAGCTGGAAATTGAGCATCGGGTCGTTAGGGTTAATCATCATCAAAAAAATGATCTTTTAGCACATCTTCTGCATGAAAATGATTGGGAGCAGGTGCTTATTTTTTGTAGTGCCAAGCGTACTTGCGATAATCTGGTTAAAAAACTGGAAAAAAGAAGTATCGAAGCCGTTGCCATGCACAGCGATAAAGAACAGTCTAAACGTTCTGCGGCATTGAAAAAGTTTAAAACAGGAGAAATCCGTATTTTAATTGCGACTGATGTGGCAGCGCGTGGGATTGATATTGATCAGCTACCTTGTGTAATTAATTATGATCTACCGCGTTCGCCCAATGATTATACTCATAGAGCAGGGCGTACAGGACGTGCAGGGCAACAAGGTTTGGTTATTTCCTTAATTGCTCATCATGAATATCAGCATTTTTCGGTGATAGAAAGACATAATGCTCTAAACCTGGAAAGAGAAGAGCTGGAAGGATTTGAGGTTGATGAAGTTCCACCATCTTTACCACGTAAAAGTCCTAAGAAGAAAAAGCCGAAGTTAAATAAAAAACAAAAACTGAAGCAAGAGAACGCTGAGCAACAGCCTGTTAAAGAGCCTGAAGAACTAAGTTCCAAGACTGAAAAGGTAGAAAAAGAGGAAGCCGCTGTGAATGCTGATATTTGGGGCAAGTATAAAAAAAAGTAAGCTGATTGCAGCAAGCTTTTGCCATTGTTGTGTAAGCAGTATAGTAAGAGACGTTGCATGCAACGTCTCTTACTATCTCAGGATGAAACAAAGCGTTCGCTATATATGTGTTCTTTCTCAATCCCTGCTTCCAGTGCGGCATTAGTTGAGGCTTCTACTAAAATGGGCGGGCCGCAAAGATAAACCTCTGTTGCTGAGCCATTTTTATCAAGATGCGCTTTAAACGCATCAACCGGTGTGCCGATAAATCCTTTCCAGTTATCTGCTGGTTTCCAGACACATATTTCTACACTTAATTGTGGCAAGCTTTGTTGTAACGTTGTTAGTTCTTGTTGGCACAATATTTCAGCTTCATTATTAACGCCTAGGAATAAATGCGTGGGATGGTCTTCTGCCCATTCGGCCATGCGATTTAAAATAGATAGAAACGGTGACAAGCCTGTACCACCTGCAATAAAACAGCGTGGATTAGCACTTTGTTTATTGATGACAAACGCCCCTGAGGGTGCATGGACTAAGACATGTTGGCCGACAGCTGCTTGTTGTAAAAAATCAGAAAATTTACCATTGGGCTGTAAACGAATTAAAAACTCTAAACGTCCTTCCCAATTAGTAGTATTTGATATGGAGTAGGCACGCATTAAGTTTAAGTCGGGTATTTCCAGCTCGACAAATTGCCCGGGTTCAAAATCAAATCCCAGACCAACTTCTGGATCATCCTGTAATTGCAGAACAACTTTTAAAGTACGTTCAGCAATTTTATCTATGCTAATAATTTCAGCATCTCGGGGTGCACTTAGGGTTTGCTGGATGCTTTCAGCATCATAGGGCAGGGTGATTTGTAAGTCTGATTTAGGAATAGTGCGGCACAATAAAATGTCACCGTTTTTAGCGGCATCTGCCGATAAAACATCTTCACTATAACTTTCTAACTGAGAATCGCCTGTCTTGCATGTGCCTAAGCAAGCGCCGCATGCACCAGATTTACAGCCAAAAGGCGGGTAAAGACTTGCTGTTTCAGCCGCTACCTGAACATTTTGATTGTCTTCACAAGAAAATTCAAATTGTTGATTATCCCTTGTGGATAAGGTGATTTTGTAACTCATAGGTTTTCCTATGTGAGTAAATATAGTGTGTTAGCCAAATCAATAGGATGTGCCGAGGTAAGGAGGCGCATCAAGCATGAGTGATGCGCTTCACCTTATTCAGTACATCCTATTAAATAACCTAACTTAAGCGGCCTGTTTTAATGCAGCAGCCAAATCATCAGCCGCTATACCATTGGGCTTAATATCAAATTCTTTTACCAATATATCTAACACAGTCGGTGTCAAAAATGCTGGAAGAGTAGGGCCTAAATGAATGCCTTTAATACCCAGTGACAATAAGGCTAATAAAACAGCCACGGCTTTTTGTTCAAACCATGAAATCATCATGGAAAGTGGTAATTCATTCACTTCACAACCAAAAGCATCCGCTAAAGCACTGGCGATTCGAATGGCTGAATAGGCATCATTACATTGACCTATATCCAGCAAACGTGGGATACCACCAATGTCTCCAAAATCTTGCTCATGGAAACGGTATTTGCCACACCCCAATGTCATAATCACACAATTATCAGGTGTTTGTTCTGCCAAGTCGGTGTAATAGTTACGTCCTGGTGCTGCACCATCGCAGCCACCGACTAAGAAGAAGTGACGAATATCGCCTCCTTTTACCGCTTCAATCACTTTATCTGCAACACCCAGTACTGCATGACGACCAAAACCTACTGTTACAGATTTTTCCTCTGCGTCTTCCTTGTACCCTGGCATTGCCTTGGCTACTTGAATCACTGGGGTGAAATCATGACCTTCAATATGACGCACACCAGGCCAACCTACGGGGCCAGCTGTAAAAATACGATTTCTATAGGCAGGAGTCGGTTCAATCAGGCAATTAGAGGTCATTAAAATAGGGCCAGGAAATGCAGCAAATTCAGCATGTTGATTTTGCCAGGCACTGCCGTAGTTTCCGGCTAGGTGTGAGTAAGCACGTAGTTTTGGATAGGCATGTGCAGGTAACATTTCACCGTGAGTATAAATATTAATGCCAGTGTCTTTGGTTTGTTCTAGTAATTCGTATAAATCTTTTAAATCATGGCCACTTACCAGTATGGCTTTACCTTTTATCGGTGTAATTCGCGCTTGGCCTGGTTCTTGAGCACCAAAATTACCTGTATTGGCGCCATCCAGAACTTCCATTACTTTTAAATTAATACTGCCAACTTCTAAATTACCAGCCAGTAATGCAGCAGCATCTGTTGGTTCGTCAGCTAAAAAATCCAGGGTCTTTTCTATGCCTGCATAAATTTCTTCATCTTCACCACCTAAAACATAGGCGTGATATGCATAAGCAGCAACACCTTTCAAACCATATAGCATCATGGCTCTAAGACCAACAATATCTTCGCCAACAGTTTCCAGGTCTTTATCTATTGCCGCTGATTGAGCCTGTATTTCTAAGGCGGCTTGTGTTGTTGCTGGTTTCCAGCTAGCAGCGCCTTGTAATTCATCTGGAGTAATACCTTGTGCCTTAGCCGCCTGTTGATAAAGTGATTTAACACGGTCTCGATGTTCGACTGCTTGTTGAATTAAATTAACAAACTTGGGTGCAGAAAAATTAACATTAGTTAAGGTG
>WTAG01000049.1 GCA_013139755.1 Methylomarinum sp.
AATGCCTTAACCTCACTTGTTTTACCAATAATATGTTGTTGCCCCGTTTTTTCATAGTTAAGTAAATAACTATCATGCATTTCGTTATAGGGGGAAGGCATCAGGATTTTAATGTTTTTTGTCAACAGTTCGGCAGGTCGATAACCAAACATATGTTCCACAGCATTATTAACTGATAGTACAGAGCCTTTGGCATCTATGGTGAGAATGGCATCGGAAACATTATCCAGTAGAGCATGCAGATGTGTTTCATTGGCAGCCGCCTGTTTTCTATAAAATAGAAAAATAGTCAAGATAAGTAACACTAAAATGCTTTCTAGCCAGCTTTTATTTTTCCAGTCAAACAACAGGATAATGCTGCCAAATAGAATACTGCTACTCAACAGAAAAGACGATAGGGTAACCCGAGATATGATTTTTTTTATTATTATATTCATGGTTATATGAGCTGTTTTTATGAGAAGATACTAACAGTGAATTTGTTGCTAGGTCAATGCTTACGGCTGGTTTGAGGTGTTGAAAATGTAAGGTTTTATTTTAATTGAATCAAGATAAAGTCAATTATAAAAACCAATTGGCTGTAGAGCCTTGTTCTAATACAAAAAACGGCTAATTTATTAGATTCTTCTAATAAATTAATGATCTTGGGAATAGCTTATTTATTGATTACCTGAATTGTGAGGTAGTTCACAGATTGAGCTCTAAAGAAGATTGTTTTTGTGATTTAATTAACAGTGTGTTTAATAAAAGCTAATTACTCGGCTACTAGTTAATTGAAAAAAGGTATGCTTTTTTGTGCCTCGACAGGCGTTCTTATAAAAAAATAGCCTGTAGAGCGGATGTAGCCTGTCTAAAAAACATACTCGTCAATATGAAGCTAAAAAGACCATGAAATTTTAATTAAAAATTACAACACTTTTAACCACTTCCCCATAATTAATAGTAAGTCAATAATAAAAACAAAGGTTTCAAATGTCTGGCTCGTTACAAAAGGTTATTGAGAAGGTGCTTATTGTTGATGATAATCAACAAAATCTGGCATTAATGCAAGCAGCATTAAAACAACAGGAACTCAATATTTATACAGCGCAATCGGGTGCCATGGCACTTGATATATTAGATGATAATACATTTTCCTTGATTATCATGGACGTTAGTATGCCTCTATTAACGGGATTTGAAACGGTTAAGATTTTTCAAGAAACTCAACGATGTAACGATACCCCCATTATTTTTATCAGTTCACAATGTAAAGCAGATGCTGATATTGAAGAAGGATTTAAAACAGGCGCGCATGATTATATTCTTAGACCTATTGATATTCCTTTATTTAGAAATAAAGTAAATACGTTTCTTAAACTTTACCGAACTGAGCAAGAATTAAAGCAGGCAAACCTTTTATTATCAGAAAAAGCAGCACAATTAGAATGCCAGTTAACAGAGCAATTGAAAATTAATAATGAATTGAGATTTTCTGAACAGGTGTTCGAAAACAGTGTCAATGGTATTATTATTGTTGACGAAAATCTGAAGTTTGTTCGCGTCAATAGCGCTTTTACTGAAATAACGGGCTATTCGTTAATTGAACTTATTGGTAAGACGCCGAGGATTTTAGCTTCAGGTGTCCAAGATAAAGCATTTTATGATGAAATGTGGAGCACTCTCATTAACACGGGTTCCTGGCAAGGGGAATTGTGGAATAAAAGAAAAGGTAGTGAGCTTTATGCTGAAATGCTCAGTATCAATGCGGTAAGAGATAAGCAAGGCGTTGTTTCAAATTATATTGGTATCGTTACTGATATTACCGAGAAGAAAAAAAAGCATGAAAAAAACGAGCATCTAGCTAATTATGATTATTTAACAGGACTGCCAAATCGACTTAATTTAATGACAATAATGGAAAAAACCATTACTGATAAAGAGATTAAAGTCATGGCGATACTTTTTCTGGATCTAGATCAGTTTAAACCAGTTAATGATGATTATGGTCATCAAATGGGAGATGACTTGCTGGTTGCGGTTGCAAAACGATTAAGGTCTTGTGTGCGAGACAGTGATTTTGTTGCCCGTTTAGGCGGGGATGAATTTATTATTGTGTTGAAAGAACCTAATATTTCTGAGTTTGCTAGTGAGAAGGTGGCTAAAAAAATAATTTCTGCGATCTCTTCGCCATTTAATATTTCTAATCGGCAAATTAATATCAACACCAGTGTCGGTATTGCTTTATATCCTCGGGATGGAGAGGATGCTGATACATTAATTACCTTGGCCGATAATGCCATGTATAAGAGTAAAGAAGTTGGAGCGGGGAGTTTTCATTTTTGTATGGACAGTTAAATGAAGGAACAAATGGATAGACCGCAAGTTGAAATAAGAATCATAAACAAATATGTTTTTTTTGTATTTTATATGCTGATTGTTGTTGTTGTTTGTAGTCAGGGTTATTTGGTCTATGATTTTTATAATTCAAAAACAGAGGATGTCATCATTGATGGGGCTGGTAGGCAACGTATGCTTAGTCAGCGCCTGGCAAAGAATTTATTACTATTGCGACTTCAGCAGTCTTCAAATGAAAGTAATATTCCAATAGCTCGGATTAATGCAGATTTAGAGCAGTTAAAGCTGACTGAACTAAGGCTGGAAAAAAGTAAAATTCTTGATTCGAAGAAATTGACCTCTCAGATGGTTAATGTTGTCATTAAAATTCAGGCTATTATTAATTTAAAGCCAGTTGATCGAAAGCAATTACATGATTTAATTGGACAATACCTGCAACTTGAACGGTTGTTTATTCCAGTAATTGATAAAATTGTGCGGATTCAACAGCAGAAAATAATGCTTGCACTAGAGAATTATCAGGCTATTTTATGGCTGAGTATTGGTGGAACTGTGTTTTGTTTTTTTATGGGGCTATTTTTTATTGTTTGCCCGACCATTAAAAAAGTCAGGGAAAGCATGAGTTTGTTGGTGGAAAACAATGAAAACCAGCAACAATTAATTGAAGAGCTAAAACAAAAAAATACAGAATTAAAAATAATTACAGATTTTGCAAAACAGAATGAAGAGGCCATGAGTGAACAGGCCATGCTGATTTTGCAACAAAAAAAGTTCACTGATACTATTTTTAACTCTAGTCATGAAGCGATTATTAGTATCAACTCTCGGGGGTTAATTAATCTGTTTAATAAACAGGCAGAGCGGGTATTTGGCTACAATGCTAATGAAATACAAGGCAAGAATGTAAAAAATTTAATGCCAAACCCTTTTAAAGATGCCCATGATAGCTATTTACACAATTATTCGGCTACTGGGAAAAAAAATATTATTGGTTTTGGTCGTGAGGTTAAAGGGCAAAGAAAAGATGGCTCTATTTTTCCTCTCTATTTGCGTGTGGTTGAAATAAAAACTGAAACTAAGCATGAGTTTGTCGGCTTTGTAAGAGATTTGAGTGAAATTAGAGGTGTTGAGCGGCAAGTCAGAGAAACGGACAGACGATACAAAGCCGTTGTTGAAGACCAAACTGATTTAATTTGTCGTTATACAAAAGATTTTATCCTTACCTTTGCTAACCAAGCCTATTGTCGCTACTTTGGTGTATCAGTAGAAGATATTATTGGTAAATCAATTTTAGATTTGTTGCCTACAGACATTAGGCACTGGTTTGTTGAGACTCATGCCAAACTATCAATAGATAAACCTATTCATATTCATGAAGATGAAACATTACATAATGGAGAGTTAGAGTGGCAACACTGGTCAACACGCGCTATTTTTTCTGAAGATAGACGGGAGGTTATTGAATTTCAAGGTGTTGGTAGTATTGTAACGGATAGAAAAAAGGCGGAAATAAATGCACTTTTAGCCAAGGAAGCCGCAGATAAAGCAAATAAGGCAAAATCACAGTTTTTATCCAGCATGAGTCATGAGTTAAGAACACCTTTAAATTCTATTATTGGATTTTCACAATTAATGGAATTAGATGATGGGGATCCATTATCTGAATCACAATTAGATTCGGTATTACAAATTAATCAGGCAGGTAATCATTTATTAAAATTGATTAATGAAATACTAGATCTATCGAGTATTGAGTCGGGACAGATTACTCTAATTAATGAAGTCTTTGATATAAAAAATGTTTGCGATGATGTGTTAGCTATCGTTGAATCATTAGCATCAAAAAAAGCAATCAGCCTTGTAACCCATTGTGAGAGCGATAAATATTGGGTGAAAGCTGACTATATGCGTACTAAACAGATTTTTTTAAATTTATTGACTAATGCCATTAAATATAATCGTGAACAAGGACATATTGATGTAGAGGTTATGCAGCAGGGGCAAT
>WTAG01000386.1 GCA_013139755.1 Methylomarinum sp.
GTCAGATCAAGTCTGAGCTAGCCCAATTTAAAGTAATGGCCACAGCTTACCCTGAGTGTATCCATAATTAATAATTGTGAATACTGTTCATTAGCACATGAAGCCATGCCTGGGCAGGTAGGGGCATCAAAAGATGAAATTAATCATGCTAAAAGGGTAATTGAACTCTTCGCCAGTTTCAATGCAATTGCAAATTCATTTCATGACTTGCCTTGTGATATTCGACCAAAGGATTAAAACGGTAGATATGATTATTAATACGATAACAATGGAGAAGCTATGGCTTACCAAATTGGCGACACAATAACAGAACTAAGTTTACCCGCTATTGATGGCAACCCATTTAGCTTAGAGCAAGTAAAAGGCAAACGCTATATGATTTTCTTTATGCGATTTGCCGCTTGCCCTTTTTGTCAGTTGAGGATACATCAATTGATTTCGCGTTGGCAGGAACTGGATGAGAATTTTACAGTTATCGCTATTTTCGATTCTTCGTTGGAAAACTTGCAAAAACAGTCTGAAAAACAGCACGCACCGTTTCCAATATTAGCGGATGCACAGGCAATTTATTATCATAAATTTGCAATTCAACATTCTGTATCAGGCATGTTTAAAGCTATGTTGTTTAGGATGCCAACTTTATTGTATGCCATGGCTGTTAAAGGATATTTTCCATCCTCATTAAAAGGGAGTGTTACTACGCTGCCTGCTGATTTTTTAGTTGATGAGGATGGTGCTATTGACAGCATTTATTATGGGAAAGACAGTGGAGATAATATGTCATTTGATAAGATAAAGGCCTTTGCGTCAGCTGGTCATTGAAGATCTAATTAGCAAATGTTACTGCGTACGCTATCCGTTTTTATATTGAGTGCTGCTTTGCTTGCAGGCTGTTCTGCTAGTCATCAATTAATGCCAACGCCTAATATTTACTTAGATGAGGGACGGTACCCTGATAGCCGAGTGCCATCATTATTAAAGACAAACCTAGTAGATATTCTCTATTTGACTGACCGCGCACAAGAGAATTTGGAAGATGCTGAATGAACTATGGTTTCAAACGCTCGGCATCGTTAGCATTTGGTTCTACTGTGGTTGAAATTGGAAAGGACTTAATCGGATAGCAAATTGGTATTGCTCATTGCTCGTCAATTTCCAATTGGGGATAATCCATGTAACCCATTTTTGGGTCCGGCAGTCCATAGCCATAGAATGTATCCATATCATAAGGATTCAGTGCTGCATTCATTTTTAAGCGTTTTACTAGGTCTGGATTGGAAATGAAATCTTTACCAAAGGCGATGGCATCGGCCTCGCTTGATGAAATAACCTGTTGAGCCGTATCCAGAGTAAAACTCTCATTTGCAATCAGAATGCCGCCGAAACGTTTTTTTAAGGCCGGGCTAATGCGGTTATTTCCCAGCGACTCACGGGTAAAAATAAAGGCGATACTGCGCTGACCGAGTTGTTCAGCCACGTAACCAAATGTCTGTAAAGGATTTGAATCGACCATGGCATGCATATCTCCTCGTGGTGCCAGATGAACACCGACTCGATTAGCACCCCATACGGAAATAACGGCATCGGTCACTTCCAGTAGCAGGCGAGCACGATTTTCGACTGAACCGCCATAGGCATCTTTACGTTGGTTGGTACCGTCCTGCAAAAACTGATCAAGTAGATAACCATTGGCAGCATGAACTTCCACACCATCAAAACCAGCCTGTTTAGCGTTTTCAGCCGCTTTTCGATAGCTTTCAATGATGCCGGCTATTTCATCGGTCTCCAAAGCCCGTGGTGTAACAAATTCTCGCTGGGGACGTAATAGGCTGACATATCCGGGTGGAGCAATCGCACTTGGCGCAACAGGTAACTCGCCGTTGAGGTAGTATGGGTGGGAAATTCTGCCAACATGCCACAGTTGCAGAAAAATACGTCCACCAGCGGCATGAACAGCCTGAGTAACCTTGGCCCAGCCAGCAACTTGATCGTCCGACCAAATACCTGGTGTATCGGGATAACCAACGCCTTGTGGAGAAATACAAGTAGCTTCACTTAAAATTAACCCTGCATCAGCGCGTTGAGCGTAATATTCGGCCATGAGCTCATTAGGTACTCTATTTGCTCTGGCCCGGCAGCGTGTCAAAGGTGCCATCACAATTCGATTAGGCCAAATAATATCTCCAACTTTGATAGGGTCAAATAAATTGCTCATAAACTCTCCTGATTAATTACCTTAGTATTATGTATTAGATGCTTCTGAAAATAACAACTAAATGTTCAGGGTAATCGTTAACAATAGCACCTGTTTTTTGTTAGTGTGTCATTTTTCATTTAATATTTACAGTAAACCTAGTCAGAACAGAATGAAGTTGGAAAATATTCAATGTTGATCGATATGTTAAGAATGGTTAACGTAAGTAATCCAATTGAAGTGATTAAGTCAGGTAAAATATATTTTTGTGTACTGCTAATAGTGGTATGAAAAAGTAAATTGGAATTATCGACTATGATGAAAAAAGCAATTATTTACCTGCATGGATTCAATTCTGCATCATTGAATTTAGATGGTGAGCTATTAACCAGTAAGGAAAAGCTTCTGGTTCTACAACAATTTTGTTTGCAAAAGGATATTCTGTTTTATACGCCCAATGTTGATTACAGAGATTTTGAAGGCATCGTAGAGGATATGTTGTTTCAGTGGAATCAGTATTTAGATCAATCTTATGATGTGATTTTTATGGGCTCATCAATGGGAGGCTTCACTAGTGAATATTTGGCAATGAAGACAGGGTGTAAGGCTATTATGATTAATCCTGCGATAGTACCAAGTGAGCTGTTGCCGCAGTTTATTGGTGTCACAGAAAATTATGAGACAGACCAGCCTTATCGGTGGGGTCAGAATAATTGCGAACAGTATAGGAAATATGAAAAGGAACTTGAAAGTACTTCTCAGTCCATAGACAGAACTATTTTGTTAGATATGGCTGATGAATTAATCGATTCTGAAAATACTTTATCGATATATAAAGACAAAGCAAATGTTGTGACTTATGACGGTGGTTCGCATAGTTTTGAACATATTAAACAGGCATTACCTGTAATTGACAGACTGATATTTAACTGATATTCGCTTGTACAGTGACTTTTATACTCAAACGGCCAACAAATGATATGAAATAGAAAGAAAACAGGTTTTGAAATGTTTAACTGTAGTTAAACTGCTTCCAGACATGTGTATGAAGGGAACTGAGTTATACATTTGCCTGATTACCCATGAACTTCCGCTATTTTAAAAAAACCAACTACACAACCCCGTTCATTCCTGCATTCTCTTAGCAGGAATCTAAATTTACTATGAATAGATTCCCGATAAAAGACCTCGGGAATGACGTGGGGCATATGGCTTTACAGATACTTCAGTTTTTTTATATAACATGGCGGAAGCTCATGGGTAATCAGGTACATTTATATATGCTAAACTCAAGTTGGCATGTTTTAAATCATTTATTGGAAACAACTTATGAATATATTTAAAGTGTTAATAGTTTTCATTCTTGTGTCTTTCGGTACAAATGTTTCAGCCTATGGCAGTAGCAGCAGTAAGAAAGCTTGTACTAAACCCAAATTTACTCAATTTACACCCCCACATTTATCGGTAGTAACTGCACAATCTGAATTTTCATTTCTGGCTTCATCTTTGACTAATCCTGCAAGTATTAAAGTGGATGTAAAAAAACAGCCTGTTGACGTTATCATTAACAAAATCAACAAGGGCTACTCCGTTAAAGGGAAACTACCAGCCACGTTGCAGAGTGCTTATGCCAGAGTTAATATTGAAGCGACAGGTACAAATAAGTGTAAAGCTAAAGATGGATGGCTACTTAAGATTGAGGACTAGTTAAGATATGAATAGTCTTTAAACTACCTCAGCGTTTTACTGATTAATTTATGAAGGTTTTTTCTAAATCATTCTGGAACGCATACAGTGCTGATACTGTTTTGATCAGTTGGGTATTCCTGCGTGGACTGGCAGTAATCTACTTTTCTGCATTTGCTTCGATGTCAGCACAAATCGAAGGTCTTGTGGGCGCAAATGGCATATTACCTGCTGTCTCGAAATTAGCATTGATTGAGCAGTTTTATCAGCAACAGAAGTTTTGGCAGATGCCAACAGTTTTTTGGTTAAACGCATCTGATTTTATGCTTAGTTCAGCCTGTTACGCCGGAATGGTAGCAGCCAGCCTGGTATTGTTTAATATTTTTACCCGGGCCGCGTTAATCGTTTGTTATATTCTTTACCTGTCAATTGTTGAAGTCGGTCAGGATTTTACCCATTTCCAATGGGATGTTTTTTTACTTGAGACAGGTTTTTTGGCCATCCTTCTTACCTGGGGCTCAGGCATTATTATCTTGTTATTTCGTTGGCTACTGGCTCGTTTCATGTTTATGGGAGGTGTTGTCAAAATTGCCAGTGGTGATCCAGCCTGGGCAAACCTGACAGCTTTAAACTTTCATTATGAAACCCAACCTTTACCAACCCCAATCGCATATTATGTCCATCATTTACCAACATGGTTTCATAAAGTCTGTGTTGGCGGGGTATTTTTTATCGAACTGGTTGTGCCGTTTTTTGTCTTTCTTCCAAGACGCTTTCAGGTTTTTGCCTGCGCTACTTTTGTTATGTTGCAAAGCGGAATTATTTTGACCGGTAATTATACGTTTTTTAATCTATTAGTTATTCTACTTTGTCTGTTCTTATTGCAGGATAAGGATATTACAAAACTATTACCGAGCAGACTGACTTATGTCATTCAGCAGAAGAATCCGGTTTCCGGTTCTGTTGCGAATACATGCGCTGGGCTGTGGGCTAGTGTTGTTATGTTAATTTGTGCAACCCAAATTTGGCTATATCATTTCAATAGCCCCACATTTGGACCTTTGAAGACCTTGTCGAGAACAACCTCCACATTCTCTTTGGTCAATAATTACGGTCCGTTTGCGGTGATGACTACTGAACGTAACGAAATTATCGTGCAAGGTTCAAATGATGCGTTGAATTGGTCTGATTATCAATTCAAATATAAACCGGGTAAATTAAACCGTGAACTGGGCTGGAATATTCCACATCAGCCACGACTGGATTGGCAAATGTGGTTTGAAGCGCTTGATTCGACGCGAAAAAGTGCATGGTTCGACAACTTCCTAGTAAAACTGCTGGAAGGGTCTCCACAGGTTATATCTTTGCTGGATGACAATCCTTTTCCTGATAAATCGCCTAGATATATTCGTGCGATAGTGTATCGTTATTCTTATTCTTCGCAGGAACAACGCGATAACAATGGTCAAATCTGGCAACGTTTGGACAGTCGTGTATACAGTCCGACCATGACCTTTGAAAAGGCACGTTCTTAACAATAAATGTATCAAGATAATATTAGTGTTCTGATGTTTCCTGCTAATGGATAGTATTATGCAATGCGAAGCTGTGGAGGATTCACTTTGCAAATTAGCCAATGGGGTTAGACAAAAATAGGGGATGCTTTAATTGTCTTGTAATTAGAAGGTTGATCGTGCAATTTCAATGTTCAGGTCCAGTCTTTTGTATGGAAATAATGATGAAAAAGAGTGCAAAAGAATAGCCTGTATCTATCTGCATAGATAATGGAGCTTGTAAATGTATAAAAAATGAGAATGACAGCTATTCTGAAAAAGGGGGAGAGTGTTAACCTGGATTCAGATAAGTAGCTCAAACTGATCGGACAGATTCACAAATTGGTTTTTATTCATGCTGACAATATGTCAAAGAACCAAAATTATCATTTCTGATTGTCTCAAAACAGCCATTAGCGGGCATTCAAAGAATTAGGAAAAGTTAGATTTTTGTCTACACTTGGACATGCTGAATCTTATTCAGATCTACTTATCTTGTATTAATGCATGTTAACTCGTTTAGTGTTACTGGTTTTCATAGTATTTATTGCCCTAATGTAGAAGTTAGAGTGTATGATAAGCAGCCCCGAGACAATGACTTGTTATACCCTCGCTTTGTTAGCTAGAAGCTTTTGTACTTCTTTAAATCGAAAGAGCAAGAGGT
>WTAG01000045.1 GCA_013139755.1 Methylomarinum sp.
GAATGCCCCGTTTACCTTCTAATGATTCTATAAGGGCAGACTCTTCGCCACAAATATAGGCACCAGCCCCTAAGCAAATTTCTATATCAAAATCAAAGTCAGACTGGATGATATTTTTTCCTAATAATCCTTGTTGCCGACGCTGTTCTAATACAGATTGTAATTGATCATACAGATGTAAATATTCGCCCCTTAAATATAAGAAGCCTTGTTTAGATCCGATGATTGCACTACAAACCGTCATTCCTTCAAAAACCTGATGTGCATAACTGTTGAGTAAAACTCGATCTTTAAAGGTTCCAGGCTCACCTTCATCCGCATTGCAAATAACATAACGCTCAGACTCTTTTTCTTCGGAGCAAAAACGCCATTTCATTGCTGTATTAAAACCAGCACCACCTCTGCCACGAAGCCCTGACAGATTGATTTCTTCTAGCGTCTGATTGAGTCCTCGTTGTAATGTAGCTTCTAGGGCTTCCCCACAAGATATTTGATTATCTAATAACAGATTACTTTTATGAATGTTATCAGTGACTTCAAAAAGAGATTGGGGCCAGTCTGACAGCGCTGTTTTCTGGGTGATTAAACTAACCATCTGGTCAATTGACTGTGTAGTTAAACGAGGTAAGGCATAACCATTAATTAACCCGGCAGGGCCTTGATCACACATGCCAGTACAAGAAGTATTATTCAGGCTGACCAAGCCATCTTCACGAACACTGTCAACGGCAACATTAAGTTGTTTAGAAAGATATTCGATTAATGATTGCTTCCCCATCATCTGGTCAGTAATCGAGTCACTCATTAAGATGTCATATTGGCCAACAGCTTCTAAATGAAAGAAACTATAAAATTCAATAACACTGGTGATTTGAGTGCGTTCAATTTTTAATAAACTGGCAACGATTTCGACGGCGTCTTTTGATATACATCGAAATTCAGCCTGAATTTCTCGTAAAATAGCTAGTAAGCGTACAGGTTTAAAATCATTTTTTTCGACCACTTGTTGAATAAACTGTTCCATTTATCGTTTTACCCCATATTGAGTGGATAATGTATTGCTTGATAATAATTCTGTTTAATACATGGATAAATATATCACTTACAATCTTTGCAGGTATACTGTTTTTTTAACTAAATTCGAAGATTCTAATATTTTGTTATTGAAATCATTTAACCGCGATAATAATATCGAAGTATGGGTATAAAAAAACATCTATCAATCAAGATTAAAGGCTTTGTACAAGGCTTAGGTTTTAGACCTTTTGTTTATCGACTAGCAAAGCAATATCAACAGTCTGGATGGGTGGCGAATAGTAGCCAAGGGCTGGCTATCAGCCTTGAAGGGGATGAGGAAAAACAGCAAGGGTTTTTAATTGATTTGCAAAATAAATTGCCTCCCTATGCTGAAATTCAGTCCCTATTGATTACTTCAAAAACAATACAAAATTTTGAAAAATTTTCAATAAAATCAAGTGTTACTGAAGGTAATAAATCAGCTTTTGTACTGCCTGATATCAGTCCTTGTAAAGAATGTTTAACCGATTTATTCAATCCAGACAGTCGATTTTATCGCTATCCTTTTACCAGTTGTTGTTATTGTGGCCCTCGATACAGTATTCTTAAGCAACAACCTTATGACCGAATAAGGACCAGTATGGCTCCGTTTTTAGCTTGTGATACATGCTTAGCTGAATATTCAACGATTGATGATAGACGGTTTCATTCGCAAACCATCGCTTGTCCTGCCTGTGGGCCACAACTCAGATTACTTGATCAGGATGGAAATAGCATAAAACAGGGTAATCAGGCGCTAACTCGTGCTATTGATTATTTAAAACAGGGAAAGGTCGTTGCTATAAAAGGGGTAGGGGGCTTCCAGTTGCTGGTTGATGCAAGTCATTCTGAGGCTGTTAATAACTTAAGAACAACTAAACAGCGGGCAGAGAAACCTTTTGCTCTTATGGTTAAGAATCTGGCAAGTGCAAAGCAACTTTGTCAGATAACTGAAGTAGAAGAACAGACATTAACATCTCATACTCGTCCTATTGTTCTTTTAAAACGCTTAAATAATCAGTTGATTGCCGAAGCGGTTGCACCCAATAACACACTATTGGGTATTATGTTGCCAGCCTCCCCTTTGCATCATTTATTGGCTTATGATTTTAAAACTCCGCTTGTGCTTACTAGTGGTAATAGTCAAGGAGAGACGCTTTGTGTTACTGAACAACAGGCACTCGATAGGCTGTCAGATATGGCTGATTTCTTTTTGACAGATAACCGTGAGATTGTTCGGCCTCTGGACGATTCTATTAGTCGAGTTATTAATAACAAAGCCATGCTACTTCGTAGAGCAAGAGGGTTTACTCCCATGCCCATTACGATTGATCAGACGTTGCCTGATCAATTAGCTGTGGGTGGACAGATGAAAAATACGCTAGCGGTCAGTCAAGGCAATCAGCTTATTTTGAGTCAACATATAGGCGAACTGGACGCCTTAAATTCACAACATCAATTCCAGAAAACACTAAAAGATCTACAGCATTTCTATTCTATTTCTGCTGAAACAGTGATTCATGATCTTCACCCCGATTATCATAGTACGATCATTGCAAACCAGCTAACAATAAACAAGAAAGCGATACAACATCATCAGGCACATATTTTATCTTGTATGGCTGAACATCAATTAAAAGCGCCGGTATTGGGATTTGCCTGGGATGGAACGGGCTTGGGTTTAGATAACACCATTTGGGGAGGGGAGTGCTTTGCTGTTAATGACTCAGGCTTTTATCGCTACGCTCATTTTAAAACCTTTGCTTTAGTCGGAGGCGATAAGGCAGCAAGTGAACCTCGTCGCTCTGCATTGGGGATGCTTTATGCTATTTATGCGGATGATTTATTTAATGATCAGTCTATTAATGTTTTATCTGCCTTTTCAGCACAAGAGTTAAAACTGTTAGCGCAAAGTTTAAATAAAAAACTTAATACCCCTTATACCAGCAGTGTCGGTAGATTATTTGATGGCGTTAGCAGTTTGCTCGGCTTATGTCATGTTAATGGTTTTGAAGGGCAGGCGGCCATGCTCTTAGAGCAGGCAGCGAGTGTTGTGAATACTGAAGACAGTTACCCTTTTAAGGTATTAGAAGGGCAGTCACTCATCATTGATTGGCAAAGCATGCTAATTGAGATATTAGCTGATTTATCTCAATTAAGTAAAAATACCATCGCTGCAAAATTTCATAATACCTTAGCCAATATTATGCTTGATATAGCAAAGCGTAGTCAGCAACAAACGATAGTTTTAAGTGGTGGCTGTTTTCAAAATGCCTATTTAACCGAGCGCTGTGTTAAAAAACTGGAAACCGCTGGCTTTACTGTTTACACTCATGAAAAAATACCACCTAATGACGGAGGGCTTGCTTTAGGGCAATTATATTCCGCAGTATTAACAGGATAAAGTCTATGTGTTTAGCTGTACCAGGAAAAATAATAAATATTTCTGGCGATACCCCACTTAATCGCATGGGGAAAATTGATTTTTCAGGGATAAGTAAAGAAATCAGCTTAGCTTATTTACCAGAGGCTAAACTGGATGATTATGTGATTGTACATGCGGGATTTGCAATTTCAATTATTGATCAACAAGAGGCACAGGAAACGCTAAATGCCATACAAGCATTAGATGATTTTGAGGCAGATTTGTGAAATTTGTTAGTGAGTATAGAGACCCTAAAACGGCTAAGAAACTATTAGCGGCGATTCAGTCGATGACCACGCAACCCTGGAATATCATGGAGGTGTGTGGAGGCCAGACACATAGCATTATTAAACATGGCATTGATCAATTATTACCCGAGCAAATTAATCTGATTCATGGCCCAGGCTGTCCTGTTTGTGTCACACCTTTACAATATATTGATAAAGCACGGGAAATAGCCAAACAAACTGGGGTGATTTTTTGTTCCTTTGGCGACATGTTAAGAGTGCCTGGGTCAGAACAGGATTTACTCAGCTTAAAAGCCACAGGGGCTGATATTCGGATTGTTTATTCACCTTTGGATGCCTTAAAACTGGCTCAAGAAAACCCGGATCATGAGGTGGTGTTTTTTGGGGTGGGTTTTGAAACCACCGCACCGACAGTGGCACTGGCCGTTCATCAGGCCAAACAATTGCAACTGGAAAACTTTTCCGTACTAGCCTGTCATGTGCGAGTACCGCCGGTAATGAATGCATTGTTAGGATCAGAAGATAATACAGTACAAGGTTTCTTAGGGGCAGGGCATGTTTGTACCATTATGGGTTATCATGAATACTTACCGATTACCGAGCAATACAAAATCCCCATTGTGATAACAGGATTTGAACCCGTTGATATTTTACAAGGTTTATATCTATGTATTAAACAGTTAGAGCAAGGCCGTGCTGAAGTAGAAAATCAATATAGCAGGGTAGTAACACAACAAGGCAACCACCCCGCCCAACAGTTATTACAGCAAGTGTTCTCTATTGTTGATCAACAGTGGCGCGGCTTAGGTGAAATTCCACAAAGTGGTTTAGCGCTATCAGAAGATTATGCAAACTGGAATGCAGAAAATCGATTTTCACTGGCATCCATAAAAACCCAAGAACCAAGAAATTGTCGTAGTGGTGATATTTTAAAAGGCCTATTAAAACCCGATGCCTGTGCAGAGTTTGGCAAAACCTGCACACCAGAACATCCATTGGGAGCAACTATGGTTTCATCAGAAGGTGCTTGTGCGGCTTATTATAGATACCGGGCTCGAATTTAATCAGGCTCATTTATAAATTAGATTTGAGCTCGGTAGGTTGGGTTGAGGTACGAAACCCAACATGTTGTCGTAACGTAAAGATGTTGGGGTTCCTGTCGTCACCCCAACCTACCGTGCTAGACGCTGAATATTGACTGGCTCAAAATAGTTAAAAGTGGGCATTCAAAGAATTAGGAAAAGTTAGATTTTGGTCTACACTTAGGCATGCTGAATCTTATTCAGATCTACTTATCTTGTATTAGGTACATGTTAACTCGTTTAGTGTTACTGGTTTTATAGTATTTGTTGCCATAATATAGAGGTTAGAGTGTATGATAAACAGCCCCGAGACAATGACTTGTTATCTCATGCATATTTTGAAACAATCCAATATGCGAGTTTAGAGCAGAAAGAGCGAGTTTGAGTTAATGCCACGCTGATTCTTGGAAAATTTAAAACCGTGCCAATACCAAACCACTTAATTTCAGGAGTGTTACCATGCGGAAGTATGCCGAAGAATATAGGGAAATTCTCCTTAGTAAACTCACCAGAAAGAATACAGGTAGCAAGCCAGCGGAAGTTCTTAAAGCAGAAAAATAATATCGGATTACCGAAAAGAACATAAGAATATTGAGTTGCAACTTTCTCGTCTTGAGTCTTCTGATTGCCCCAACTGTTTCTACACGAGAGGTTCGAATATTCATTTAAAAAACTCCGATGGTAATGATGATGAAGATAGGTTTAAGTGTCCCGAATGTAGTCATGTATATACAGAGTCAATATGAATAGTATTGAAAATGATTTGTTAGCTAGACTTGACTCAATGCCGTTTGATGAAGCTAGAGCCAAAATTCTCACGAGAAAACTTGGGAATTCATTTGATAGCCCCAATCATCAGATTTGTTTGTCATGGTTACAATGCAAAGAATCTGAGTTGCGAGATTTACGGGAAGAAGAGAGTTTATCCATTTCCCGTAAGGCTTTGCGCATCTCAAAATCCGCAAAATGGATAGCAACAAGTGCAATTATATTAAGTATTATTATGGCAATATATGAAGTCATGAAGCATTACTCACAAATCTGACACTGAAAAGTTAAGCCTGACGATTGCCAAGCTGATTAAAAGAGTCTTTACCAAGGTTGATGCTGTGAAATTGAAACATGACGACTGCCACGTTCTTATAACCAGTCAATCAACCCGATAACGCGAAGCTCAGTAGAACTGCCCAGAACCACCGATTATCGAAAACCCGATAACCAGTAGCTCCAGACAGGTGTTTTTTAAGCATGTATCGCTATCGCTCACAAGCTTAAAAATACTCCTGAGCTTCGCGTTAGCTTCTAGTATTGACTTATAACTACAATGTAATTATATTTAACCCATGAATAGTTTAAAGTTCGAATGGGATGATAATAAAAACATTTCAAATCAGAAAAAACATGGTGTTTCATTTGAAGAAGCTAAAACTGTGTTTTCTGATGAACTTGGTCGATTAATTCATGACCCTGACCATTCTGCAGGTGAAGAGCGATTTATTCTTATGGGTATAAGCTCTCAGCATAGCTTGCTAACAATTTGTCACTGTGAAAGAGATTCAGATACTATTCGTATTATTTCAGCAAGAAAGGCTGATAAATTTGAACGTAAACAATACGAGGGTTATAGTCATGCGTGAATCATATGATTTCTCAAAATCGGTCAAGAATCCTTATGCAAAACGGTTTAAAAAACAAATA
>WTAG01000684.1 GCA_013139755.1 Methylomarinum sp.
TTTATTTCACGCGTTAAAAAAATAGCATCACAAATAAGTTTGAAGAATCAAGATGTAACAACTTCCGACATTATAACGGTTGATAAAGGTGAGCTCGGAACAATCGTTCACCTGTTCAATATGCATAATCGTAGACTGATTTTTCAACAAAATGCACTCGATGAGCATGCCATTGTTAGTATGACTGACGTAAAAGGTAATATCACTTATGCTAATGATAAATTTAAAGATATTAGTCAGTACTCACACGATGAGTTAATGGGAAAAAATCACCGATTATTGAAGTCAAACTTTCACCCCGACTCTTTTTTTAAAGAAATGTGGCTAACTATTGCTAGCGGGAAAACCTGGCATGGTGAAATAAAGAATAAAGCAAAAGATGGCTCATATTATTGGGTTTCATCAACCATTATTCCCTATCTTAATGAGCAAGGAAAACCAGAACAATATATTTCTATCCGTACCGATATTTCAGACATTAAAGCATTGGAGGCTAAGCAACAAGAAGCTAATAGATTACTCTTAGCTGAAAAAGTGATAACAGAGCAAGAAAAACAAAAAGCAGAAAAAGCCAATCAAGCCAAATCTGAATTTCTATCTTCAATGAGTCATGAACTTAGGACACCAATGAATGCTGTACTTGGATTTTCAAATTTCTTGGCTTCTGATACAAGAACACCTCTTACAGAAGATCAATTAGAATCAGTAGAGCAAATAATTGAAGGTGGGGAGCATTTATTAAGTCTCATCAATGATGTGCTCGATTTATCAAAAATTGAAATGGGGCAGACTGATATATACATTGAACCAGTCGACATTAAATTACTAATTTCGCAAGTATTTTTGTTAATTCAACCTCAGGCAGAACAGCAGTCAATAACTTTAGAAAATAAAGTCACTGATGAAACTTGTTTTAAAATACAAGCAGATTACACAAAATTGAAACAAGTATTACTAAACTTCTCCTCAAATGCAGTTAAATACAACAGTGACAACGGCAAACTTACTTTTTCATGTAAAAAAACGAATAACAATAAAATAAAGCTACTTGTGAGTGATACGGGAAATGGTGTTCCTGAAGAATTATTCCCTAGCTTGTTTGAACCATTTAACCGTTTGGACAAAGCAAATTCAAATATTCAAGGAACAGGAATTGGCTTATCCATTTGCAAACATTTGGTAGAACTGATGGAGGGAGAAATTGGTGTATTTCAAAATTCAGATAAAGGTTTAACTTTTTGGGTTGAATTTAAAGAAGTATAAATACCACTGTTGTTTCCATTAATTTCTCATTTGACAATGTTAATGTTCACTAAGGGGCGATGATGGCCTTTCGGTGTGCGATTTGATCACTAATAAGCTTTAATAATGTCAAATCAAATCAAGCTACTACACGTTATACCAATCCCAATAAGTTCGTCTGTTATTCCTTCTCCTGCTGAATGCCGACATGGATGTTGGTAAGTAGAGCAATGCATAACGCCAAGGAAGGCGTGTAGTAGAACAACGCAGGAGTAGTTGTCGAGGAGCTATTGCCGAGAAGGCTAGGAGGAGGAGGTTAAAATAAAAACTTAGTGTGATTGGTATTATTTATAGAGCAGAAAAGAGCTGGTTAAGCTCTGATCTCCCAGCTCTCCTTTCTAGGTACCTAGAAAGGAGAGCTTTAAAATAAGAGCATCCCTGCTCGCCGTCTTTTTTCCACTTACTGTACAGCAAACTCCAATGCTGTTAATACAGAGGTTTTACTGGTTGATTCGTTATACATTTTCTTGAAATCATTCACCTCAGCTGAATTGTCATCAAATAAATCTCTGACAAATCCATAAGCAATGGTTTGATAAACAAGCTCTGTACGAACTGTATAAGTTCCAGCCGCTAAGCCATTAATACTGTAACTTATCTGATCACTACCCCCTGTAAAATCATTATCGTTATAAGCAATACCCATTACAGCCACATCATCTGGTGCAGTGGTTTTATCAAAACCATTAGGTAATAAACGATTGTCTTTCAGGTATTGCATACCTCGCAATAAGGTATACGTTACCTGATTATTACTATCGCCCATAATTGCTTCATAAACCTGTACCTGCTCTGGTGAAGTAATTACATCGTAATGTGGTTCAAAGGCTAAGGCATCAAAATCAGCATCCAGACCCTGAACGCTGCCATTGGCATTAACTTTACCCGATTCAAATACCACATTATTCTGACTATCCAGTACAGACACATGCACGATTACACGGCGAGAAGGATAAGCACTAGGCAATTTATGACCTGTTTGACTGTTTACTTTTAACGAGAAGTCTAACTGACCCTGGTTGAAAGACTGGCTTAACAGTTCAATATTTGCCGATCCTTGAAGCATTACGTCTGTTGCCGCAATAATGTCATCAAAGTTATTTGAAGTCACACCTAACTGCTGTTTATTGTTCTTCAACATGGTCAACATGAACTTATTGGCCCCAACAAACTCATGTATGGCAAAGTTGTCACGACCTTCTAACCACATAGGTCGATTAGAAATAGGTACACCGTTAGCGCGTCCCATATGACAAGACTGACAACTGTTGGTACCGGCATAATCACTATGCAACCATTCCGAATATGGCATTTGCTCAGGAAATTCAGACTCTGGTGTAGTGCTTAAAACCACACCATTCTCATCAACATAAGGTGTTTTAAGGTTATGACATGTTGCACACATCTCTGACTCTTTGGTGTGAAGACTGTACACCGGTGTGTAGCCGGTATTCATCACCATAGGATTTGAGAATAAATTGTCATAAGGACCAAAAATTTCTTTATTGTTCCCTATCTCGTATTTACCCGTAAAACTTTCTAATGTGCCCAATTTTGGCGAATCCTGAATTTGGTGGCATAAAGTACAACTCACGCCATTCATTGCATCATCATGTCTTGAGTTTGATACATTAAGGAAGCCACTATCTAAGATCTCAATAGGCTCATTATTCTTCTTCGCTTCAAAGTTAGCCATAGGTGCGTGACAACGACTACATTTATCGTTAATCACATCCGCTAAATGCGGGTTACGGTTTAACTCTGTACGTACCTTTGCTTTCCAGAAAGGATCTCGTGTTGAATTAGCCATCATGGTTGCTGACCAATCCTTTTCAATCGAAACATCATTACCCTGGTTATCCGACAGGTTGTTATGACACATGGTGCAATTATCAGAACCTGAGAAATGTTCGCTGGTAAAAGTCGCATCACCTACTGGCTGAGGCGGTAATTGAAATTCAGCTGTCACTTCGGCAAGTGTGGTAACACTAAAAGTATCACTGACACCGCCTATAGTTAGAATTGTATTTGTTGTGGTTTGGTAAGCAGTAGAAGACACTTGTCTTACGCTAACTGTATCACCATTAACAACCTCAGCAGCAACACTAGAGTAACTCCCCCCATTAACCGCATATTCACCATTATTAATGCTTATCGCAACAGCTGTATTGATACCCGCAACCGTCACCACATTTGATGTCAGCGTAGTATTAAGATCAACATCAAGCTGATCAATAAAACTAAAGGCATCCGGCGTACTGTCTGTTGGATCATTTTGAGTGGTTACACTAAAGACATCACTTACGCCACCAACAGTTAATGCTGCATCAGTGCTTGTATTGTAAGTTGCTGCACTGCTTAAGCGAACGATGACTGTATCACCATTATTAATCGTGCTATTCGCTGAGCTGTATGCGCCGCCATTAATAGCATATTCACCGCCACTAATGGAAATAGCCGTTGCGACATTAATTCCGCTAACCATCACAGCATTAGAGCTAAGGGCTGTGTTTATTACTACGCCGGTTTGGTCTGTAAAGCTAAAGGCGTTGGGTGTACTGTCTGTTGGATCATTTTGAGTGGTTACACTAAAGACATCACTCACGCCACCAACAGTTAATGTTGCATTAGTCGTTGTATTGTAAGTTGCTGCGCTGTTTAAGCGAACGATGACTGTATCACCATTATTTACGGTGCTATTCGCTGAACTGTATGCGCCGCCATTAATAGCATATTCACCGCCACTAATGGAAATAGCCGTTGCGACATTAATCCCGCTAACCGTCACAGCATTAGAGCTAAGTACTGTGTTTATTACTACGCCGGTTTGGTCTGTAAAGCTAAAGGCATTAGGTGTACTGTCCGCAGTATTAGCCAATGTAGTGACATCAAAACTATCACTTACGCCATTAAGGTTCAATACCGCACTGGTCGTTGTTGAATATTGATTAGAAGAAATCTGGCGTACGCTAACGGTATCTCCATTATTAACATTGCCAGAGCCACTGGTATAGCTACCGCCATTAATTGCATATTCTCCATAATTAATACTAATACTGATTGAAGTATTAATACCCGTTACCGTAATGCTATTGGCATTAAGCAAACTGGCTAAAGACACACCTGTTTGATCAACAAACTGAAAGGCATCTGGCGTTTTATCCCAGCGCCTACCGTTTTTACCTGCCCAGGCCTGGGAATTTGCCAACATGGAAACCATGAGCATAACCACTAATAAAAATTTATGATGCCAACCAAGCATTATTACCTCCTTAAATTATAATTTTATTATTTAAGAAAATGCAATAACCATGCCTTAAAAAGCACACCTATATCCAGCCATTGGTCTACCAGCCAAAAAGCCAAATAAAATAACATACAACTTATTGAAAATATTAAATTAGACACAGAGTATCCCAACGCTATCTAATTGCGCGACTTAGATAACTTGATAACTTGATAACACGAGGAAAAGCAAATTAATTAAACTATGTTAAATAATACAGCTGAAATGGGGGATATGAC
>WTAG01000362.1 GCA_013139755.1 Methylomarinum sp.
AACAGGTCTATTCGCCTTAGACCCTGGCTTCACCTCGACTGCCAGTTGCCGTTCAAAAATCACCTATATCGACGGCGAGGCGGGCATATTACTATACCGCGGTTACCCGATTGAACAACTGGCCGAACACTGCAGCTTTCTGGAAGTTTGTTATTTGCTGATGAAGGGGGATTTGCCTACTCAGGATCAGCTAGATCAACTCATCAATCAAGTAACCTATCACACTTTACTGCATGACCAACTCACCAATTTCTTCAACGGCTTCCGTCGGGATGCGCATCCGATGGCAATCATGCTCGGGGTGGTTGGTGCACTGTCGGCATTTTATCATGATGCACTGGATATACGGTCAAAGGATGACAGAGATCTGTGCGCAATAAGAATCATTGCCAAAATACCGACAATTGTGGCAATGAGCCATAAATACAGTATAGGCCTGCCATTTATGTTTCCAAAAAATGATTTGAGTTATGTGGAAAATTTCATGCGCATGATGCTGGGCAACCCATGTGAAAAATATATTCCTAACCCTGTGTTGGTCAGAGCATTAGACAGAATTTTAATTCTTCATGCCGATCATGAACAAAATGCCTCAACGGCGACCGTGCGTTTGGCCGGATCCAGCGGAGCCAATCCTTATGCCTGTATTACCGCGGGTATTGCCTGTCTATGGGGTCCCGCACATGGCGGTGCCAATGAAGCGGTTCTTAATATGCTGATAAAAATGGGCGATGTATCAAATATCGACCACTACATCAAAAAAGCCAAGGATAAAAATGATCCATTTCGGTTAATGGGGTTCGGTCACCGCGTATATAAAAACCATGACCCACGAGCCAAACTCATGCGCGCCACCTGCCATGAAGTACTTGATGAATTAGGCTTACACCATGACCCTTTGTTTAAGCTGGCCCTGAAACTAGAAAGTATCGCACTGGAAGACGATTATTTTATCAACAAAAAACTTTATCCAAATGTTGATTTTTATTCTGGCATCGTACTGAGGGCTTTGGGAATACCCAGCAATATGTTCACCGCAATGTTTGCAATGGGCCGTAGCATTGGCTGGATTGCACATTGGGATGAAATGATTTCAGACCCTGCACAAAAAATAGGTCGCCCACGTCAACTATACACAGGCGCAACCCATCGCGATGTAACAATGATGACAGAGAGAACCAATACAGATACTTAACCTAAGAGGGTACAGTTAACTACAAAAAACACTTACTTTTTGCAAGTTGCCTTTCCAGTCTTAGTAGTTACGGTAATGATACAAATGATTTAACCTTTTTCTCAAAATGAGTCGTTGCTACCTATCTCAACATTAACTAAGGATTTACCATGAACCATCAATCTATGAATTCCGATACGTTGATACTGGGTATACCTGGATATGATTATGCCGACCTTTATAAGCCGGAAAAGCTGTCTGAGCTTTCTGGCGAATTTGAAAATTCAGTAAAAACGCATGATTCAATACTACATGCCGAATTCATCAAGTATCGGAATTGTCAGGGCGAGGGTATGAGCGCTGTGCAGATTTCTGAGCTAATAGTCAACATGGCGCCGTTGGTTGGATCATTTATAGCGAAATTATTTAATATTGATGAAAGCAGAATAAAACAGATCAACAGAATTCAGCATGAATTTGATCATGTATTTGTCTATCGCAATGAAATAGTCAGCAAACTGGAAAAATATTTTAAACAGGAAAATATAACCAGCTGGAATATCCAGGTTTTGCAACAACAACTGGAGGCCTTACTGACAGCTACAGAGCGTTCGAACTTATGGCTCAATGATCCGGAAATGGCCGTCAGTGAACTAGGTAGTGAACTGTGGCAATTGACAAGTAGTACTTCCGATAGCCAGCAGCACACGGATGAACTCAATTCAAAAGTGCTGTTGATAAAAAATCAATTAAATGAAAACCTACAAACTATTTCTCTATTCGCACAACAACTGCAGCTACAAAATCCAGCCTACTTTATTGATTCACTATTGGAAATAGTCAGGCGCTGGAGTTTTACTGCCCTGAAAGTTCCTAAACTGCAAACACTGGTTGCCAATTGGGTTAGCTTTAAAACACCTGCAAAAACTGATTTTAAAAATCTGCTCAAACATGAAACCCATTCAAACAATCAATATCCAGTTTGGTCTGTTGCACAAAATCAACATCGTCGTCGCGATGGCTTTGCTTTAACCGATAAACGTTTTGATCAGCGTCGAGTATTATACGAAGTCGATCATTGCATATATTGCCATGACCGCGATACTGACTCCTGTTCTAAGGGTATGAAAAACAAAAAAGATGGGTGTTTTAAAACTAATCCTCTAGGCGTCACCATTACAGGCTGCCCATTGGAGGAAAAAATCTCGGAAATGCATGTGCTTAAACGCCATGGTGATAATATCGGTGCCCTGGCTATTGTCATGATCGATAACCCTATGTGTCCAGGAACGGGGCACCGCATTTGCAATGATTGTATGAAAGGCTGTATTTATCAGAAAACCGAACCCGTCGATATTCCGCAAATCGAAACCAATGTATTAACCGATGTACTGTTTATGCCCTGGGGGTTTGAGATATATAGTCTGTTGTCACGCTGGAATCCGTTAAATATCAAACGTCCCCATGCTCTACCCTATAACGGTAAAAACATACTTGTGGCTGGCATGGGACCATCTGGTTATACACTGTCGCATTATTTATTGAATGAAGGTTTTGGGGTGGTGGGAGTCGACGGCTTAAAAATTGAACCTCTCCCCAAAACGCTGACCGGCGACAGCGAAACTGTACCCTTACCGATACGAGATTTCAACACGCTATACGATGAGCTGGATAAACGGGTCATGCTTGGATTTGGCGGCGTTGCCGAATACGGCATTACGGTACGCTGGGATAAAAACTTTCTTAAAGTCATTTACCTAAATCTACTGCGGCATCAGGCTTTCTGCTGCTACGGTGGAGTACGATTCGGCGGCACAGTGACTATCAACGACGCCTGGGATTTGGGCTTTGACCATATAGCCATCGCCAGCGGTGCGGGAAAACCAACCGTGATCGATATGAAAAATAATTTAATCCGCGGCATCCGTAAAGCATCCGACTTTTTAATGGCACTGCAATTATCGGGAGCAGCCAAAGAATCCTCTCTGGCCAATCTTCAGGTTCGTTTGCCAGCGGGGGTTATAGGCGGAGGCCTTACCGCTATCGATACGGCAACCGAGCTGTTAGCTTACTATCCGGTGCAAGTCAGCAAAATTCTGCACCGCTATAAAAATCTGCTGGCTGTCTATGGAGAAGATAACATTAGACAAAATTATGATGAGGAAGAACGACAGATTCTCGATGAGTTTCTGACACACGGCCGCATCATTCAGGCCGAACGCGAGCGAGCCGAAGCGGCTAAAGAACCCCCCAATTTTCTGCCATTTTTGCTGGAATGGGGTGGAGTGACCTTGTTTTACCGTAAAGGCATCAAGGATGCTCCTGCCTATAGGCAAAATCACGAGGAAATTCAGCTAGCACTGGCAGAAGGTATTCTACTTGCGGAAGGCATGAGTCCTATTGAAGCCATTACTGACCAGTACCAACATCTGCAGGCTGTTAAATTTGATAAATTACTGGAACAGGATGGCAAATGGCAAAAACAGACTAATGTGCAAGTCAATCTGCGCAGCCTGTTTATAGCCGCCGGCACCTCACCGAATACGATCTACGAATCGGAGCACCCAGATAGTTTTGAAATGGATGGTAAATTCTATCAACGTTATGAACCCAACTGGATACATAAGCAATCACCTGAATTAGTTGCTGAAGACGATGTCCGGGTGCCAAAAATAGGCAAACCGGCACCCTTGACCTCCTACCACCGTAATGGAAAATACATTTCTTTTTATGGTGATAATCACCCGGTATATGCAGGCAATGTAGTGAAAGCAATGGCCAGTGCCAAAGATGGCTATCCTTATATCGTCAAACTGTTCGAGCATGATCTGGCTGTTCTGGATCCGGCTAAACAGAAGCAACGAGATAGAAAATTGCACACTTTTCAACAACAATTGGACGATGATCTCAATGCACGAATTGTAGCAGTCAACCGGCTGACTCCAACCATTATAGAAGTCATTGTTCGGGCTCCACTGGCGGCTAGAAAATTTTGTCCGGGACAGTTTTATCGGGTACAGAATTATGAAACACTGGCTCCGATTAAAAAAGGAACCGTGCTTGCTTCTGAAGGTATTGCCTTGACTGGAGCCTGGGTAGACAAGGAAAACGGCCTGATTTCACTTATTGCACTGGAAATGGGCAGTTCCACTCGACTCTGCACCACCTGGAAAGCTGGCGATCCCATCATAGTGATGGGCGTTACTGGCGCACCCACTGATATTCCCTCAGGACAAACGGTTTTATTGCTGGGCGGAGGGCTGGGTAATGCCGTGCTATTTTCTATCGGTAAAGCAATGCGAGCAGCTGGCAATCAGGTGATCTATTTCGCAGGATATCGAAATAGTAGAGATTTGTTCAAGGTGGAAGATATTGAAGCAGCTTCTGATGTCATTGTCTGGGCTGTTGATAAACGACCTGACAATGAAGCAATTCCAGTGACTCGACCTCAAGACAAAAGTATTGTTGGTAATATTTTGGAAGCCATGCTTGCCTATGCCCGTGGAGAGCTGGGAGCAACCCCCATTCATCTTGATGACGTCGATCATATGATCGTTATCGGCTCAGATCGATTGATGGCTGTAATCAAAGAAGCTCGGCACGGAGTGTTAAAACCGTATCTAAAAAAACATCATAAAGCCATCGGCTCTATTAATTCCCCTATGCAATGTATGATGAAAGGAGTCTGTGCACAATGTCTGTGTAAACATATAGATCCTGATTCGGGCAAAGAATACTTTGTCTATTCCTGTTACAACCAGGATCAACAACTGGATCGAGTGGATTTTGATAATCTGCATGCTCGGCTACGGCAAAACTCGGTTCAGGAAAAACTATCAACGCTTTGGTTACAATACCTGCTGGAAGATATGGCCTAACTTTACATGCTTGAGCAATCAACCATCAATCAGTACTATTTTTGAAATAGTGAAGCAGTATCAGTTGATTTCAGAGGCTTCTTTATGTAAAAAAGTAAGCTCATTATTACAAGCTCTAATCTTATCGCCTCAATATCTTTCAAGCACAAAAAAGCCAAAAGTCACAATAGCAACTTTTGGCTCAACTTTAATAAAATAAGCTGTTACTCTTGAGGGAGGGAGCTCAAATTATTTTATACATCCCTGTCGTACTTCCTTGTGCACATCCTATCTCTTTTGCAAGAAATTATTGAATAGACTCCAATGCTTTTGCTACTACTTTTTCAGGTAATGGAATATAGCCATCTTTAATCACTACTTTTTGACCTGATTGAGAAAGTACCATTTTAATAAACTCCTGTTCTAACGGGCCTAAAGGCTTGTTAGGTTGCTTGTTTACATAAACATACAAGAAACGTGCGAGAGGGTATTTACCAGCAACTGCATTTTCAGGTGTTGCAGCCACAAATGGCTGCCCTGGTTTTTTAGCTAAAGGAACCGCTTTAACACCTGACGTTTTGTAACCAATACCTGAGTAACCGATACCATTCATTGAAGAAGTGACTGATTGAACCACCGATGCAGAACCTGGTTGCTCATTTACATTACTTTTGTAATCACCTTTACATAAAGCTTTTTTCTTAAAATAACCGTATGTACCAGATACAGAATTACGTCCGTATAACTGAATGGTTTTAGCAGCCCAGGCGCCTTCTAAGCCAGCATCACCCCATGTTTTAATATCGCTATCATTACCGCATTTACGAGTTGAGGACATAATGGCATCAACTTGTGGAATGGTTAAACCCTGAATAGGATTTTCTTTATTGACATAAACCGCCAAAGCATCAATTGCAACTGGGATCGCTGTTGGTTTGTAGCCGTATTTCTTTTCAAAAGCATCACGTTCTTTGTCCTTCATCTTACGACTCATAGGCCCAAGATTTGAGGTTGCTTCTGTTAGTGCTGGTGGCGCTGTAGATGAGCCAGCCGCTTGAATTTGAATGTTAACATTTGGATAAGTACGTTTAAATTCTTCTGCCCAGAGAGTCATTAAGTTTGCTAAGGTATCAGAGCCTACACTAGATAGGTTACCTGAAACACCGCTTGCTTTTTGATATTCAGGTACGCCAGCATCCACTGTTTGCACAGCACTAGCAGTACCACTTAATAATGTTGCTGAAGCAAAACCTAATGCTGCAA
>WTAG01000457.1 GCA_013139755.1 Methylomarinum sp.
AAGCCAAAATATTCTGTTTCCCGAGCATACTCTCATCGGAGAGGGAAGAGGTGGCGTAAGATTTTTACCCATATTTATTCTATCCCTCAGCAGAATAGGCATGCAGTGGAAACCAATCTGGATGCAATTAGACGATTGGGTGTTGACCTTCAGTTGGCGGATAAAAAGTTAATACTTGAGGTTAATTCTAAGTCTGTAGATAAGGTTAATCATTTATATGCGAAATATAAGTTAAATGATAAAAAAGTCGTTGTAATTCACCCCACATCACGATGGATGTTTAAATCATGGAATCCTGAGGCCTTTTCTCGAGTCGTTGATTTATTGGTGGAAAATGGATTTTCTATGGTACTGATTTCTGGTCCTCAGCCCGATGAAATTGAGTATGTGAAGTCAATTCAATCAACAATAAAAAATACAGTGGTAGATTTGGCTGGGCAGCTTTCTATCAATGAATGTGCGGCCTTAATTAAGCAGGCCGATTGTTTTGTTGGCTTGGATTCTGTTGCAATGCATATGGCTGCAGCTGTTAATACGCCTTGCGTAGCTCTTTTTGGGCCAACAAGAGATAGATCATGGTATCCCTGGATGGTGAACCATAAAGTAATTGCTGAAAACTTTGAGTGTAGACCTTGTGGGTTAAAAGGCTGTGGAGATGGGATGCGTAGCGAATGTATACAAGCGATTAAACCTGAAACAGTGGTTCAGGCAGTGATGTCATTAGTAAAGGTATAATATTTCAAATTGGACGCAATGATGCAAAGAGTTGTATGGATTAATAAAAGCAACTGGAGAAAACCTGGGCCTATTGTTTATATGGGGCTGTTAAATGCCATGGCTTTTGCTCAACATAAGATAGAAACAGACTATTTTGTTGGGTATGGAAGTGAATCAGATACAGACCAGGATCTGGTTCATTTTTACGGAATTAATGTATCTTCTTTTTTACATATCCATAGAATTAAAGAAAATGATTCAGGGCGACGTGAGGTTTATAGAAAAGCTGTATTAACAATTAATCAATACTTGAGTAATGGTGATGAGGTTATTGCATTAACTCGTGAGCTTGGGGCGTTATCAGAATTATTAAAAATTAAAAAGAAAAACCCTCAATTGCAGGTGCTATATGAGTCTCATGATTATTATTTAAATCGTACTCATCTACCAAAACAAGGATTTAGTGCTATACGTAGACAATGGGCGGAGCGTATTTTGATTCCGAAAGCAGACGCATTGATTTGTCTCACTGAGCATCAAAGAGCTCTGTACCAGCAGCAATTAACACAGTTACCCATTTTAGTCGCACCTTTAGGATGCCTGGATTTTCCTAAACAAGATAGTGAGCAACGAAGGATAAAGCGAAATGTTGCCTATATCGGTCATGTACATAGTTATAAAGGCAGTGATTTGATTTTTGAACTTGCAAAAGAGCTCAAATTAAAAAATATTACTTTATCTTGTTATGGCGGAAATGAACCCCAAATTGTTGAGTTACGATCAAAATCCCAGAAGCAAGGGTTAGATGATGTTTTAAAATTTGAACCTTTTATGAGCCCTGTTGATTTGCATCGTATTTTGGATTTAGAAGTCAGTATAGGTCTTGTGCCATTGCAGGATACATTTTATAGCAGGTATTTGACCTGTCCGGTTAAAGCGCTAGATTTCTTATCGCATGGATTACCTATTGTAGCGAGTGAATTGCCAAGTATTCGTGAGGTACTGCAACATACAGGGCATTATTGCTCCAGCAAAGATGCATCGCAGTTTGCACAAGTTATTGAAGCGTTGCTGGAAAATAGTTTGGCTTATCAAGTTGCAAGTCAAGATAGTTACCAGCGCAATGTGACATTACAGTGGTACTTAAGGGCTGAAAAAATATTACAACTTTGTGCCTGAATGGTGATTTTGTTCCGTTATGTGTTAACGCGATTGGGGGGGGGCTCACTTCGTATTTGCGAGGGTTAACCTTTTGACAAAATTACACTTCTGATATGATAGTGAAAATTTAATTAAGGGGCGGTTATGTCAATTGTAAATGATGATCTTATGGAGCAATACTCTAGCCTTCATAAATCAAAAAACTATGGTGTTACGGGGCATTATTTTTGGCCCCATATTCAGGCGTGTATTGTTGATTTAAAACCAGATTTACTATTGGAGTATGGGTGTGGCCAAAGCAGTTTGATTGATGAACTTGACTATGAAGATGCTATTTATCATCGATATGACCCCGCAATACTCAAGTTTTCTAAAATTAATGTTGAGAGCGTAGACTTTATTATCAATACTGATGTTTTAGAGCATATTCCTGAAGAAGACTTGGGTGATGTGCTAAAACATATGAGAAGTCTTTCTCCTTATGTGTTTTTTAATATAGCAACTGGAACTGCAAAGCATATATTACCTAATGGCCAAAATGCCCATTGTACTATATGGACTGCTGATAAATGGTTGGCAAAAATTCAAGAGTCTTTTCCTAATGCAGTTTTATGTTTTGTCGAAGAAGGTAAAAATTGTTTAATAATTACCTGGAATTCTCCTGTTAAAAGATTAATTAATGAAATTGAAAAATACAGAGCAATCGTTTCAATTGAAAAAGTGGGCTTGTTAAAAAAAATTGAACGAGCAGTTAGGTCGATAAGAAATATGATTTTTGGTAAAGAACGCGTTAGAAAAATCAAGTATAGTGTTTTAGGCAAATAAGACTTTTTGCAATTGTTTTTTTTGATTACATCAGAAATGTAACGTAAGTTTTATTCTGCTCATTATGCAATTCTAAAATAGATGGGAAAAAAAATTATTATTTCAATTCAAAGGGGGATCGAAGTATGGCTTATATTTGCTTTGACATTGTTTATTCTTGGGTATTTTATTTTTCCTACTTCGAGTAAACAAAATACCTTTTTCTATATTGGTGTATGTATTCCCATAGTACTTTTGTTACCTGCTTATTTCGCAAAATTAAAGTTGCAAAATTGGCTTATTGCTTCAACTTTAATTTTTAGTTTCTACCTTTTTTTAAACAGCCTCTGGTCAATACATTTTTCTACTGAGCAGACATTAAGGTACTTGCGATATTTATTTACTCTTTACTGCTTATTTGCAGCTGTTTTGTTTGTCGGTTATAAAAAGCCCAATTACTCAGGGTTTATCTTTCCAGCTCTTGTGGTGGTAGGATTTTTCCATTCTATTTACGGTATATGGGATCACTTTAATACCTTTAAAGATCCTTTTCTACATCGATATAGTGCAACTTATTATAATCCCATTGATTCTGCTTTACGTGTGGGATTGTTGCTACTAACATGCTTGTGGTTGATGATGGAATCAAAAACATGGCGGGATAAGTTTTTGTATTTATGCTTATCGATACCTTTTATTATCATTATATTACTAGCTAAGTCTCGAGGACCGCAATTAGCTTTATTGGTGACGCTGCCTTTTATCGCAGTTTTTCAGGAGATAAGTTTCAAAAAATTCACTATTTTTTCCCTTGGAATCCTATTTGCTTTTGGTCTAGTTTTCTTCTTCTCTGATTCGTTGAAAATGTTATTTAGTAGAGGATTAACTTTTCCATCTCGCGGGGAGATTTGGTTGGTATCAATAGGTGAATCACTTGAGCATTTTTGGTTTGGTCAAGGGGCTAGTCATAAGCCTTCATTAAAAATGGCTGATGGGGGAGTATTTACTCATAGTCATAATATATTGTTAGCCATATTTAGAATGGGTGGTTTTATAGGAGCATCCTTGTTTTTAGTTAACCTTTTCCTGTGTTTTTTTGCTGGATTTACAGAGAGGAAAAGGTTAGAGAAGCTGTGGGTTATATGGTTGCTTTTCGGGGTTCTTTGTTTAATGACAAATGGACAATACCCTTTAACAAGGCCAACTTCATTATGGTTTGCTTACTGGATACCTATTATTTTTATTTGTGCATCTTTTTCAAATTTTTTACCAATAAGAAACAGGTTGATTAAGATGGCTGGGGTTTTGAAAGAATGAATTATCGGTTTTAAGCGTATTCGGTAATTTTTTAAAAGAAGGAAATAAAATTGCATACAGAATTGATCCACTTCAAAGAGCGAGCTAATCGTAGTGAATATGTAGCACATCGGTTTCAGAAGTATTTGAAAAATCGTGTTGCTGATATCGGTTGTTTTAAAGCACCATTAAGAAATTTATTAGCTGATTGTGACTATATTGGAGTCGATGTGGCAGGGAATCCGGATATTCAACTGAACTTGGATAGCAAAGATCCCTTGCCATTTCAGCCGAATGAGTTTGATGCGGTTTTATGTATTGAGGTATTAGAGCATCTGGATAATTTACATGTTGTTTTTGATGAGCTAATTCGTATTTCAAAAGACTATATTATTGTTTCGCTACCTAACTGTTGGCGTGATGCAAGACGAAAAATAGAAAAAGGTTCCGGTGATTTTTTGCATTATGGCCTGCCAGTAGAAAAACCACTGGATAGGCATAAGTGGTTTTTTAATTGTCAACAAGCAGAAGAATTTTTAACTTATCAGGCTGAAAAGCATAATTTAAATATAGTTGAGCTATTTGTAACAGAAAAACCAAAAGCATTGCTGGTAAAGGCTTTTAGAAAACTGTTGCATCCTGGCCAAAAATATAATAACCGTTATGCACATACAGTCTGGGTTGTTTATGAAAAAAAAGAAAAGTAGTCAAAAAGCCTCTAATGCAAGGATATACAAAAGATTGCTCGGATATGTAGTGCCATATCGAGGGTTGTTTTTTATCAGTGTGCTTGGTTTTTTATTTTATTCGAGCACTCAGCCCATGTTTGCTGCATTGATCAAATATATTATTGATACTTTGCAAGCTGGTGATAAGCAGGAAATGATGTATTTACCACTGTTTTTTAGTGGCCTGGTCATTATTCGAGGTTTTGGTGCGTATTTAGGAAATTATTTTCTCGCAAAAGTTTCTAGTAATGTTGTTCATGCTTTGAGGTGTGAAGTATTTAACCAATATACTCTCTTACCAACTGCTTATTTTGACCAAAATAACAGTGGCTATATGATTTCCAGAATTACTCATAATGTAGGTGAGGTAACCAAAGCAGTGACCGATGCAGCAAGGACCTTTGTTAGAGAGGGTTTGACTGTTGTTGGACTGTTAGGGTATTTATTTTATACAGAATGGATGTTGTCATTAGTGTTTTTAGCGCTTGCTCCTATTATTGCAGTGATGGTGTCATATGTCAGTAAGCGTTTAAGGCGTTTAGGAAAACGTATACAGAACTCAGTTGGAGATATGACTCACGTGACTTCAGAATTAGTCACTGGGCATCGTATTGTTAGAAGCTATGGAGGGCAGGAATATGAACGCCACCGTTTTTTTAAAAGTAGTGAAAATAATCGTAATCAGTCACTAAAGTTGTCTACTACGATGGCGATTCATAATCCATTAATGCAGGCTATTGTTTCAGTTGCATTATCAGGGTTGATGTATTTAGCATTGTTTTATATGCAGGATGTCAGTGCGGGTAGTTTTGTTGGGTATTTAACAGCTGCTTTTTTATTGCCTAGACCTATTCGACAGTTAAGTAACGCGAATGGTGCAATACAAAAAGGAATTGTTGCTGCGGAAAGTATTTTTGTGGTTTTGGATGAGGCTGTCGAAAAAAATGAAGGTGATAAGCATTGTCAGCGAGTTAATGGAGAATTAGAGTTTAAAAACTTATCTTTTGCCTATAGTGAGAAGGCTGGTAATGTTTTAAATGATGTGAGTTTTAAGGTGAAACCTGGGCAAACAGTGGCATTAGTTGGTGCCTCGGGTGGTGGAAAGAGTTCAATTGTTAACTTGTTATCCCGGTTTTATGATTATCAGCAGGGGCAGATATTACTGGATGGGGTTGATGTTAAGCATTATGACTTAGCAGACTTGAGAGGGCAAATAGCTCTGGTAACGCAAAATATCACTTTGTTTAATGATACCGTGGCTAATAATATTGCCTATGGAGAATTGAGCGGCGCATCACAAGAACAAATAGTTAAAGCAGCAAAAGATGCTTATGCTGTTGAATTTATAGAGAAATTAACAGAAGGTTTTGATACTAATATAGGTGAGCAGGGTATTAGTTTATCCGGTGGCCAGAAGCAACGGTTAGCATTGGCTAGAGCATTGTTGAAAGATGCACCTATACTTATTCTGGATGAAGCAACATCCGCTTTAGATGTTAATTCTGAAAAATGGATACAAGCCGCGTTAGAAAATGTGATGAAGGATAGAACGACTTTGGTCATCGCGCATCGTTTATCGACAATTATTAATGCAGATGTAATTATTGTGGTCGAGCAGGGGCGTATTATGGAGCAAGGGTCGCATCAGCAATTAATGTCTC
>WTAG01000534.1 GCA_013139755.1 Methylomarinum sp.
ATAGAGCAACTCATTCTGGGTTTTGTTTAGCTCTCCCTGCAACTCCAGCATACGCAGACCGACCTGTAATCGCGCCTGCAACTCAGCATTAGCAAATGGTTTTGCTATATAGTCATTAGCCCCTGCCTTCAATCCTTTGACTACATCATCTGTTTCAGTGCGCGCTGTTAACAAAATAATAAACGGCGGATTATTAGTTGCCTGCTGACGAATGCGTTGACACAAGCCTACACCATCCAACAAAGGCATTTCCCAATCAACCAAAAGCAAGTCTGGCGAATCTGGTTTTTGCAATTCTTGCCAGGCAGCTTCACCATCTTCAACAACTATTGGCTGAAAGCCCCAGTTTTTTGTCACTGCAGCCAGTATAGCCCGAGAAGTAACGTCATCCTCAGCTATTAACAGCCTCATAAAAGTGCCTTCTTCATCACAGATTTCAATTGCTCAAAATATTGATCCAGTACTGTTAATTTTTCCTTAATGGCGTCAAGGTCTTCAGCTTTACCTGATTTTTCCATTTCCAATGCCAGCTCAGTTAACTGCCTTGCCCCAACATTGGCTGATGCGCCCTTTATCTTATGCGCCTGAGCTGTCACACTGTCAATATCACCATTGGCAACCAAAGTGTTAATTTGATTTATTTGTATCGGCATATCAGCTAAAAAAGCATCAGTAATCACTTCAATCAACTCTTTATCATCCATCAATCGTTCGCTTAATGCCTGATAATCAAATATCTGATCATCACTAACAGAATTAACGCTCACCGACTCTTCCTGGGCTAACGGTTCTTTATCAACCTGCTCTTTAACAAGCCACTTCTCTAGCAGTCCACGTAACTTAAGCATATCGACCGGCTTAGCGATAAAATCATCCATACCCGCGCTAAAACATTTCTCTCTATCACCCTGCATTGCATTTGCTGTCATCGCAATAATAGGTATATGGTGATTTAACACTGGCGTTTGTGGGTCACGAACATGCTGTGTCGCTTCATAACCATCCATTATCGGCATCTGACAATCCATAAAAACCAAATCATAAGGAAACTGCACCAACATATCGACTGCTTCTTGACCATCTGCGGCAACATCCACATCAACGCCCAGTTTTTTAAGCATGCCTCTTGCAACTGCCTGATTAACACTATTGTCGTCAACCACTAATGCTCTAGCCTGAAAAGAGACTTTTGTTTTTTTAATCTTATCGTCAACCGCAATCAATTTATCTCCTTTATTTTCCATGTTTAATCCTGCCAATTGCAATATTGCATTATACAGTTCAGCTTGACGAACCGGCTTATTTAGAATAGTAGAAAAACCTTGTTTATACATTTCCTCAGTATCATACACTTGTCCATGCGTAGCCAACAAACCCAGTCGTGTTGAAGAGAATGTTTGTTCACGCCGAATTACATCAGCCAATTCAATACCATCAATCTCCGGCATCAGCATATCAATTAATACTATACTGTATGGCTTATTATTTTTCTTCGCCTCGTGCATTGCCAGCAAAGCATCATTCGCACATGCAACCAATTGATGGGGTATTTCCCAAGCACTAAGAAACCCACCAAATACTTGACGACTAGTGATATTATCATCGACAACCAATATACGCTCCCCTGGGAATTTCTTGACTTCAACAGGAGATTTTCCTGGCTCAACCACTTCTAAGTCCAGTGTAAACCAAAATACAGAACCTTTACCCAATATGCTTTCTACACCGATCTCACCGCCCATTATTTCAACCAATGTCTTGCAAATTGCCAAACCCAGCCCTGTGCCGCCAAATTTTCTCGTCGTTGAATTATCAGCTTGACTAAACTTCTGGAATAATTTCTGCTGCTGCTCTAAATCAAGTCCTATACCACTATCTGTAACCGTAAAATATAATTTCGTTTGACCATCCTTAGATACACGCGCTTCATAATGGACCGAAACTTCCCCATGCTCAGTAAATTTAATTGCATTACTCACCAGGTTTGTTAAAACCTGACGCACACGCCCCACATCACCCTTATACCACTGGCTGATAGCTGGATTAACAGCGCAAATAAACTCCAGGCCTTTTTCAGCCGCACTTAAAGCCAAAGTGCCAGCAACATCCTCAATTAATTCGCCTAATTCAAAATCTAGTATTTCCATATCAAGCTTGCCGGATTCAACCTTTGAAAAATCGAGAATATCATTAATGATGGCTATGTCACCGTTAAGTGTGGAATTTTAACTGAAACCATATGTCTATATGAATATAAACCAGTTTAGGGGGAGATGATTATGAAAACGCCAGAGTTTTTAGAATTAGTTTCTGTCATAAATCAGTTAGATCATCATCAGCGAACTATATTAGAATCAGCATTAACTGAATTATCGGATGAGCCCAAAGTTAGCGAATTAATAGAAACTGCCTTTGATGCAAAGAATGCCTGTCCATACTGCTCTCATGGCAATCCTTATAGGCATTGTACAGCTCATGGTCTCCAGAGATATCGATGTAAAGCGTGTAAAAAAACATTTAACGCATTAACGAAAACACCTCTTGCCCATCTTAGGTATAAATCCAAATGGCTTGAATATTTACATGCTATTACTGATTCGTCAACTGTGCGTCAGGCCGCTTCAGATCTTAATATTCATC
>WTAG01000013.1 GCA_013139755.1 Methylomarinum sp.
GATAATTAGCACATGGGTTTTATCTACGTAACAGACTCTCAGGGTCTTAGCCCGTATACAAACTCTGATCATGTACTTCATGATATACGGTTAGCTAAACTATATGTCATGGTTTGGAGAGATACAACCCCGTATGGAGTATCACGTAATACGGGAATAAACGTGCAATTCATCCTGTATTCCGCAATGCTCCATACAGGCTACATATCACTTTTTTGATATAAAAATATATTGGGATTGGTATTAGTTATAGTTTCAGATCGCGCTAGTTCAAAACCATGCATTTTCAGTGCAAAGCTTTAGTTGTTAGCGCATGAAGATATGGGCTTGAAATCAGTACACAGAGAATATTATGATGATTCTTTTCTCTGTGCTCCCAGTGTTCTCCCTAACTCTCTGTGTTAAATGTTTTTTGGATGTTGCACGTTGAGATAACTTCTATAGTGAACCTTCAGTTCATAATAGGGGTTGAGTTTTTCTCAGAAGAATAAACAAGACAAATATAAATAAAAAACTGCACGCCAAATATGATGTTGGCCATTAATAAATGAATGGGTTGAGCAATGGGCGGTACACCAAGTCTGTCTAATGTAACCCCAGCAATAATGGCAGTAATAATCACCGACATTAGTAAATAGGCACAGCGCAATAAAATGTTGTTTTTATCAACCGATTGATAAATTTTCCAGACTATCCATAGATTGGTAAATAAAATGACAGCAGAAAATGAGCGATGGACATAGAAAATAATAGGGAAACTATCTCTCCAGTATTCTCTGTCTATATATTTGTGCTCATGAGCTATAAAGTCTACTGCCTCTCTAACTTGCGTTCCCATTGCAATTTGTATCAGTGTGAGTCCCATGGCTACTTTAATCATGGTATATACACCGACAGGTATTCGGCTGCTATCTATTTGTACAAGGTAATCATGTTGAGACTTTGCTATCGCATAAATAAGCAGGGCAACTATAAATAGCGCTAATAGCATGTGTAAAGTAATCATAAAAGGCTTTAAATTACTTGCAACAACAGCAGAACCAAGCCAACCTTGGAAACCAACGAGAAGAAACACAGATACGGCCAGATAGAAAATACTTTTATCTGTTTTTAAATAGATTCTTGATGCCCAGGCCGTTAAAAAGATCAAAATTCCAATGCTGACACCGACTAAGCGGTTAGTGTATTCGGTCCAGGTTTTTACCGGGTTAAATTGTGTGTTTTTATAACCCCGTTCAGCATAAATTTCCTGATAATTCTCAGGTAATTGAGCTTCTTCGGTGGGGGGAACCCATTGACCAAAACAAGTAGGCCAGTCTGGACATCCCATTCCTGCTCCAGATGCTCTCACAATGCCGCCAACTAAAATGACAAAATAAACAGCACAGATGGTTAACATGCCTAAACGTCTGAAACGAAGAGCTGCTTGATGGTTAATCATGATAAGTTGTTGAATGTAAGCGTTAAACTATTAGTTTTTTTAAGAATGCGTATGTTTCTTAATAGGAAACATAAATAAGATATTTGTTGCACATTAATTAAAGCCCCAAAAAAATGTGCGGCAATATAATTTGCCGCTAGACTTTACGATAGCATTGATCGAGTAAGCTCTACTTCATCAGAGACACCTTCGATTTCAAGGATTTCAGCATCAGTTGATAAACCAAGTTTTGCAAAAGAGGGGACTGTGTTCCAATCGACTCTGCTAGCAGGATGACTGGTGCCTGCGACACTTTGCAAAAATGCGACTTGAACTAAATCGATATAATCAGCCTTATCACCACTATCTCGTTGAAAATTTACATATTCAGAGGCAACACGTTTTAATTCTTCAGGAAAATCCCATGTATCCATGATGATTTTACCAATAGCAGGATGGGCTTTTTCTAATAATTTTTCCAATCGACTTGGGCTGTCTCTAAATTCAGGAATGTTCTCAACCAACATGAGTATGGGGAGTTTGCCTATTTGATGGATTAATCCGGCAAGCATGGCTTCATCAGCATTAAGATGAGGAACAAAAGTCGATAGTGCGCGACTGATCGCTGATACATTAACGCCTTGCTCCCATGTTTCTCTGAAATTTTTCTCTAGCAATGCGCTGCTTGGTGTGAACATTTGTTGCATAACCAAGCTGGTAATTAATGTTCGAATAGTTGCGCTTCCCAACCGGGTAACAGCCATTTGAATGTTATTAACTTCAACAGCACCCCGGTATAGTGGGCTATTAGCAACCTGCATCAGTCTGGCAGAAAGCGCAGCATCAGTCACAATCATATCAGCAAGTTCTTGCGATGTTGCATCACCCTTGGCAACAGCATCCCTTACTTTTAATGCAACATCAGGTAAGGTGGGTAAAACGAGACGATTTGCATCTAGTTCTGCTTGTACATGGACAAGAAAGTCTTGAACAGATTTAAATTGCATTTTTCTTAAACCTTTATTGGAAATTTATTATGCTAATTTTAGCTTGATTTGAGTTATTTAGTATGAGATTTTTTAAATTAACATCAGCAATAGGTAAAACAACCAGTATTCTATGGTTTTGATTGTTAGATTGGAAGGCTAAAATATGACCTATGGCTTGTTCGCTTTCATCGGTCATGATATGAGTTTTTTCATCTAATATAGTGTTGCTATTGCATTCAGCAAGAAATAACTCGCGTTTTGCTTTACCTAGAAAGTGCGTCCGAGCGATGATTTCCTGACCTGTATAGCAGCCTTTTTTAAAGCTAATGCCACCCAGTTTATCAATATTTAACATTTGCGGAATGTACTGCTCAGAACTTGCTTGGGTTAACCAAGGAATACCTGATGAAATATCTTGATAGAGCCAACTATCAGAATTACAGGCAACAAGTCCATGATCGGTTGTTAATTGCGTCCAGAGAGTGGGCGCATGATCGACTGGGCTAATAATGAGGTAGCGATTATTAACGGGAAACTTAATGGTTATTTCTGAGCCATTAGTCATAGCAAAGGAGTCTTTAGGGAAAGAGGCTAATAATCCCTCATTATCAGTATTAATTCCTATCAAGCAAAACTCATTCGATACATCATGCAACTGTACATCAGCATGTAAGATGTACATTTTTAATTTATTTGATACTTTTTCAACTAACTCGACAGGTAACACCACTAAAAATTCATCTGCATTTTTTAAAATCAATAGTGTGCTAATCGCACGGCCTTTTGCATTGCAGAAGGCAGCAAAGAAACTATTTGAATCTGTTAAGTCATTAACATTACAGGTAAGCTGGCCTTGTAAAAACTGAGCGGCATCTTTTCCTGTTATTTTTATAATCGCTAGATGAGCTAAGGCAGTAATAGAATTAGTTGCTGCTTGTTGTTTTTTAGGGAACTGTATTTCTAAATTATCAGAGATTGTGGCATTGTTAGATTTTAAAAAATCTATCCAGTCTATATTCATAGGGTGACATTATTGAGAGAGTCTATTTATAGGACAATTATAACTAGAATTGAAAAGAATGGCTTTATGTGAATTATTTATGTGGACAATGACCTAGATGGTCAAGAATTGATTGAGGTGTTTTTTGTTCACAAGGGAATGTTTCTTGTCCTCATACACATCAGGAATGGAGGATGTTGTAGTAGTTCATTAAATGAATAAATAAAGGACAAGCTGGGGGGTGAGATAGTAGATGAAAAACTACTATCTCACAAACTCCGGAAAATATTATTTTTCTAACATCTCAGGTAGGGATTTAGGTCCTTTTAATTCGGGATGATGTTTTTTATCAGAGATAATAATCGCAATATGCATCCAAATTAATGAGATAGCTACAACAGCAAATAACAACATAAAGCAGCTAGTCCATACGCCAATAATGTCATTCATTAAGCCAAAGCAGATAGGCAATATAAAACCACCTAAGCCACCAATCATACCTACTAAGCCGCCGACAGAACCTACATGCCCAGGATAATAAACCGGAATATGCTTGTAAACAGCGGCTTTACCTAAGGACATAAAAAAACCAAGAAAAATGGTTAATATAACAAAAGGCACTAAACCAACAGCGATAGTGAAATTAATAGGCCCTTCAATGCCATGCACGCTGTAATCTGTCGCAGGATATGATAAAAAGAATAAGCAAACTAAAGCACTAATAAAAGTAACATACATGACTTTTCTAGCCCCTATCTTATCTGACATCCAGCCACCTAATGCTCTGAAAATACTGCCTGGTAAAGCATAA
>WTAG01000322.1 GCA_013139755.1 Methylomarinum sp.
TTAATAAATGAAGGAGCTAGCAAATGAAAAAAATTATTTTAATCCCCTTATTAAGCTCAGTTTTATCTTTAATGGCAAGCCCTGCATTTTCGGCAGGTGGTCATGGTGGCGGTGGTAATGGTGGTAAGGGAGGGAGTGTTAGCGCTTGTAAAACGACAGTAATCTCGCATACGAAGCCAAAGCACTTAGCAACGGTTGCGCCTCAATCAGAATTTTCCTTTTGGGTCAGAGGTATTAAGAACCCAGATGCAGTTGAAGTGACAGCGAAAAAAATTCCTGTAGAGCTAGTGGTAGAAGATAAAGAGCATTTTTTCTTGTTTACTGGGAAATTACCAGAACAACTAAAAGGTACAGCGGCTCGTATTCACGTTGAAGTAAATTATAAGAAATGTCCAGCTGAAAAAGGTTGGTTGTTGAAAATTTCTGAATAAAATGTAAGTTTAAAGAGCTGAGTTTCTCAGTTCTAAAGCATGCTTTATGTCAAGCCTTGTTGTATTAATTTATAACAAGGCTTTTTTATTGTCTGGCATATCAGTAATTTGTCATTAATATTGTGCTAACCTATATTTAATTGGGAAAGCGTATTTTGTTAGTCTATTTTTTATCTTTACTCAATATAAAACAGCACCTTGGATTTTAAATAAGCCACTTAATGCTGATGGTACTTTAAAGCAAAATCTAAAGGCTTGGGTGCAAGTTAACCATGCCATTAGCAAGAAAAAGTGGGTGCCTGAAATTCAAATGGGCAGTTCTGAGCAAGGATCAGGTAATTCAGCTAATGATTTATTAAGCTTATTTCTCGCAAAAACGGCTAAAGATATTAGCCTAGATTTAGGCATTTCAGATAAAAAGCGTAAGTGAAGATTTTTTGATAAGTAGATTTGATAAGTCTAGCCTACGATTGAAAATCGTAGTTTATGAAAACCCTTGTTATTCTCTGAGATTCCCAGTCAAGTTGACAGGGAATCTATAGTGTATGCATGGATTCCCGGTTAAAGATTTCGGGAATTGGTATTATTGTAAGACCTAACCCTATTTCGCATTACTAGGAGACATTTTTGAAGCAATCCTTTTATGATCTAAATCATTCTGATTTAGAAAAGGTTCTACATAAGAATAATTTAAATACCTCAGCAGCGGCAATTCTTTTTAATTGGCATTATAAGAAAAAAGAAAATACTCAATGCTATGAGAATATTGCAAAAAGTTCATTGGCCTTTTTGCAAAATAATTTCGACTTTTCTCTGCCCGAAATCGATACGGTTCATGAGTCAGAAAAAGATCGAACAGTAAAGTTTCTTTTTAAGCTTAAAGACGGTCACAAAATTGAAACGGTGCTTATTCCATTTCATAATAAATATTCTATTTGTCTTTCATCACAGGTTGGCTGTGCAATGAATTGCTCTTTTTGTTTTACTGGAAAACAAGGATTTAAAAGAAATTTGGCTACAAGTGAAATTGTTGGTCAGTTTCTACAGGCTTGGCGTTGGTTAGCGAAAAATAGGCCTGGAGAAGAGAGAATTTTAAATATTGTTTTTATGGGACAAGGTGAGCCTTTACATAATTTTGATGCTGTCAAAAAAGCGTGCGAAATATTTTTGTCGCAATACGGAGCTTCGATTGGTGTTCAAAAAATTACTATTTCAACGGCAGGTTATATTCCTGGACTTAAAAGGTGGAGCCAGGAAATTCCCGGAGTGAATCTTGCCTTATCTCTTCATTCGCCCTTTGAAGAAAAGAGAAATGAACTTATTCCCATTAATGTTAAATATCCGCTAGATGAAGTGTTGGCGTATATTGATAAGATACCTTTAAACAAAAAGCAATTTGTTACTTATGAATATATTCTGATAAAAGATTTTAATGATTCTTCAGATGATGCTAAGGAATTGGGGATGATTTTAGCTGGTAAAAGTGCTTATATAAACTTAATTCCTTTTAACTCATTTCCTGGCTCGCATTACAAGAGTCCGGATTTGGATAAAATTGAAAAGTTTAAAGAAGTTTTAGATACTTTTAAAATTCCGACGTTAATAAGAGGGGCTAAGGGTGATGATGTATTAGCCGCATGTGGACAACTCAACTCTAAAGATTAAAAATCTTTCAAGTGCCAGTTAATGGAGCCGAACCAAGTCAATAATATGGTTTCATGGAAAAATACATAAAACCTGAAGTTTAATCAAGAAATTAATCGGGTGAGCTGGTGGCTTTTATGCAGCTCTCTTTGGGCAGTAATTTATCGATTGACTGGTTAGTTAGGGGAGCTAGCTGCCCATGAATATTAATTTAAATGGTTGTTTGTCCCTCGGTGTTAAGCGGGCGGCGATTGTATCGTTTTGTTTAGTAGGTCAGATGCTAGTACGTAGCGATTTTTGCCTAACCTCTTTGCTTCATACATAGCAGCGTCTGCATATTTTATTAATAAATCAGCCTCATGATGGTCTTTAGGGTATAGGCTGATACCAATGCTGGCACTAATATGAACGATTTGGTCCTGTATTAAAAAGTCATCACTCAGTTGATGTAAAATGGAGTTAGCGATTTTTTCGGCTGCCTTTATATGTGTAATAGAAGAAAGTATTAGGGTAAATTCATCGCCGCCGATTCGAGCGACAGTGTCCTCTTCACGGCAGGATTTGGTAAGGCGATGACTAACGAGCTTGAGTAGTTGATCACCAGCATCATGGCCTAAATTATCGTTGACTGCTTTGAAACCATCTAAATCTATAAATAACACGGCTAAAGTTTTGAGGTGACGTTTGTTATGCAAGATTTCTTGAGTCAACCTTTCGTGAAAGAGTAAACGATTAGCTAGCCCTGTAAGTGGGTCGTGAAAGGCTATTTTTCTCAGGCTTTCTTCTTTTTCTGTTTGTTTAGTAACATCATAAATCGTACAAATGACACTGACCAGTCCTTTGAATTCGCTTTTTTGACATTCAATTTTTACTGGGAAGGAGGTGCCTGATCTAGTGTGTCCCATGGGTGGCGATTTATTAAAAGTCAGTATGTCGTTAATGAATAAGCTACTAGGTATGTTATCTGGGTACTGAAAAAGTTGGTTGGCAGCTTGATTACTAAAGATGATTTTTTGTGATTTATTATAAATAATAATGCTTGTTTCTATGGAATTGAATATGGCATTCAGTG
>WTAG01000681.1 GCA_013139755.1 Methylomarinum sp.
CTGACCGCAGGAAGCGCGACTTGCTTTTGAGGGTTGGTTTTTTATTTAAGTTCAGTGTGCTGTGAAGTTTATCGTTTATCTTCCTGCGTCATCTGAGCTTGGTGTTATGTGTAAAAAGGAGTATTAATGATTTTTTCAGTATCAAGTGGTTTGGATAAAGCCAAAAAAATACAAGCAGGAAGTTTTGTTAAACTTAATATTTGGGAGCGTCAGCATATTGAAGAATGGATAAGAACAAACCCAGAAATGCTTGGTGAGGACTTATTGATTGTAAGTATTGAATTCGATAGGTTTAAAAACAGCAATGATCGCTTAGATGTCTTGGCAGTTGATAGATCAGGAAATTTGGTTGTTATTGAATTAAAAAGAGATCCTGCTTCTGGTTATGCTGACCTTCAAGCAATTCGTTATGCAGCAATGGTTTCATCCATGACCATAGAACTTTTATTGCCATATTATATTGCATATCGAAAAAAGTATTATGATGAAAACTTATCTGGAGTAGAAGCCCATGATCAAATTATTGAATTTGTTGAATCAGATACTTTTTCAGAATTATCTAGCAAACCTCGAATCATTCTATGTTCAGAAGGCTTTTCTCAAGAAATAACAGCAACAGTTCTATGGCTTCGTGAGTCAGATATTGATATTAGCTGTGTTAAAATTACGCCATATAAAGTTGATGAAAATATTATTATTGTTCCTAAAGTAGTAATTCCGCTTGAGGAAGCAAAACAGTACTTAATTGACATAAAAAGAAAAGAGGAGATCGAGGAGCATTCAAAAAGAAAATATCGTCCAAAAACGATGAAAATTCTTATAGAAAAGAATTTGGTTAAAGAAGGAGATGTAATACATCTAAAAAATGGGTTACCTTCTCATGTGAAATATGAGGAAAATAATTCACTTTTTAAAGCCACAATCACAGGAAAATTGGGGCAAAGTAATGCTGTCCTTTGGGCAAAAGACGGAAATGAATATTCTATTTCAGCCTTAGCTTGGAAGATATTTAAAGATTCTCATCCAGATAAAAAAGACCCTGGTGGTGTGAATGGAAATTGGCATTGGGTCAATAGTGAAGGGATACCTTTATGGGAAGTTGCGGAAGAATATCTTGCAAAACACACATAACAAAAAAATCCACTTGACCATTTAAAGCGTCACTTTTTTTGCTATTCGCAAAAAAACCGCCACTTTAAATGGCAAGTGATTTTGGCGTTATTTTCTTTTTTTGAAAGCAATAAGCGGAAAAGAAACCTATTGTTGAAAGAGCGGAAACTGAGTGCTGTGAATTAAGGTTCGATGTGAAAAAGCTAACTCAGACGTAGAAAACATAAGCTTGCGAAAAAGAAAAAGCGGGGGGGTGATGTTTGCCAAGCTGAGTGCGGAGAAAATAAGCTCAACGGAATCCAAAGGATTGAGAAAGAGCAAAATCAAAGCTCTGATATTTGAAAATTGAGTGCGAACAAAGGAAACTCTGACGATTGCCATGTCTAGTTCTACTAATGCGAAGTTTGTCACAATGAAAAAAGCACCGTACCCTGCGTAGGACATAACGTGAAAACAGTAAGTTATTTTATGGTTAAGTAAGAGCCAAATAAAATCAACCCTATCAGTTATAAAATAGAGAAAGACTCTGTATTTCTAGTAGAAGAATACAGAGTCAAATGAACCTATCGAAGCGAAACAACTGCAATAAACGGATGTGCTAATGCCACAACGATAAATATGGCCAAACTAATGCCAATTCCTTTAATTTCAACCGACCAGCTTGGAATCGCTGGTTTTTTCCAAACTCCTTCGCGTCGATTGATGGCAAAAATTTCCAATATTGCCCAAATTCCCATTCCGCCAAATAAAACAATTGACCGATCATCACCATTAGATAATAAGTGAGCAAAAGACCAGACAATAATACTGGTTAATTGAGGGTATCGGATAAACTGTTTTATTCGGGTGACATGATGAGATGATCCAAACAATATGAAGGCAAGCACCATTAAAATGAGCGAAACAGGGCGGGCTGTCTGAAATGGGATATAAAGTAATGTAGGAGAAATACTGCGCCAGCCAAGTATAATTATTACAAGTGATAAAACAACAATGGCTGAAAAAGATATTTTATAGTTCTTATCGCCCAGAGAATTTTTCCATTTTGTTTTTAGGGGGATTGCAAGTGATGGGATGAAATGGACTCCAGACCAAAGTAATAAGCCGAATATTAGTAAATACATAGTGTTGCCCTCTTTTTTAGTTTTGTGATGGATGGTTTTGTTTATCAATGTTGCGCGGTGCCACATGACTTGAAACAACGCCTGTTGCCGCTATTCCTGATGAAAGTGGATTCATGGCTGTAGCACGCCCAGCTTCCCCAATATCCATATCAGAATGCAAGTTGTTGATGAGTCTACGACTGACCCAGATAGAAATGCTACCTATTAGTACGGTGCCAATTGCCTCACCAATAAGAACACCGTAGACACCCAATAATTTGGCACCAAACCAAGCAAGTGGAATTGTTCCGAATAGAATCCTTCCCCAGTTAGAAACTGTTGACCAAAAGGGCTTGCCTAAATTGTTGAATGAGGCGTTAGCGATAAATTGTGCGCCTAGGAATAGGTATGTCCATGAAATAAATGTCCAATAAAAGCTAAATAAGGCTGTCGCTTCTATTTGCAGATTAAATAGGTTGCTAATCCATGTGGTGCTTAGCCACACGATAAGACAGGCAAGCATTGTGTAAGCTGTTGCAAATAGTAACGCATTATTTTGAACTTGCTTTACCCGATCAAAAAAGCCCGCACCGTAATTTTGCCCAATGATGGAGCCGATAGCTCCAGAAAGTGCGAAGATCATCGCGAATGCGACGGGGATGACTCGACCAATAACAGCAAAAGCAGCAATGTAGCTATCTCCAAATCCCGAGATCATTCGAGTAATAAATGCTGAGCCTACTGGGGTTGCAATATTGGTAAGTAGCGCAGGGATAGCAATTGCGGTGGTTTGTCTAAAGTCATTGCGGAAACGGGTTAAATCAAATCGGGCAATGAGTCCGTGCACTCGAATCACTCCATATGCAGCAATCCATAGCAATACAACACGAGCGCAAACAGAGGCAATTGCAGCCCCTTTCACGCCAAAGCCAAATTGAAAGATAAACAATGGATCAAGCACGAGATTTACCATCCCAGCCACGAGTGTACATATCATTGCACGTTTGGCATCCCCCAATGCACGCAACGCACCTGCTGAAACCATACCCAAAGCAAGTAAGGGCATAGAGGGAAGCAGGATTTGCAGATACTCGATAGCGTAAGTCAGTGTTTGCCCTCTCGCACCCAGCATACGCAGTAAAAATTCGATATTAGGCCATAGGATTGTACAGGCGCTAAGAGTAACTAAACCTGCAATGACTGCGATGTTTGTAGTTGATGAACGAGCCTGATCTGATTCACCACTGCCTATTTCACGGGATATTTTTACTCCAGCTGCGATGCTCAATGCGATACAAATAGAGGTAGTAAAGAATGCAATCGAGCCAGCAAAACCAATTGCAGCGGCAATCGCCTGTTCGCCCAGCAAGCTTAGGAAATACATATCGGTCAGATCAACTAGAAAAACAGCCATCAAACCGAGTGTGGAGGTCGATGTCATCACTAGAATGTGCTGCATCGTAGAGCCGCTTACAAAACGTGCATTGATCTGATTATTTTTTCTGGCCATTTTCATGTTAGCTAAAAAACAAATTTTCAGTATGGGCTGGGGATAAAGTCTATTAGCAAAAATCATAAGCCCGAGAATAACGCAAGATAACATTAGAATAATCCGCTTTCCAATGTTTAGTGAGTATAAATTACCGGCAAATATATTGCAAACACAACTATTGCAATTGCAATAGTTGCAGAAATAACAGGGCAGTGGCATGATAGAAAAATGAATAAAAAAGCCAAAACCAGCCCCCTAGCAAAACAGGTGAGAAAGAATAGTATCGGTTGGATGCTGAAACGATTAGGTTCACAGCTTGATTTGGAAATGGCTTCTGAACTGAAACAACGAGGCCTAAACCTGAATCAATTTGCGGTGCTTATGACTTTGATGGAAGGAGAAGGTTTAACGCAAACAGAGATTGGCAAAAAAATTAAAATGCCAGGCTATGCAACTACTCGTACACTTGATGTGCTTGAAGCAAACAAATACATAGAACGCCGGACTGATGAACATTCTAGGCGTAGCTATCGTATTTATCTTACAAAAAAAGGGCGTGACACTTGTCCAGAGCTTTTTGTGATTGTTGAAAAGGTTAATGCCAACCTGTTATCGTCGATTTCGACAACGCAGCAGAAACAGCTTAAAACTATATTACATGAATTATTAATTGCGAAATTTGAGTGATATGTAACACCTCGTCCGTATAAAATAATGCACAGTTACAATTTGTTACATTCAAGATAAGCTTGTTACAAGCTCTCTCCGTAGAATATTGAACATCGATACAGCGTAATCAATCTGTTATCGAGATACATATTTACTAACTTTTCTACGGATAAAAAAAAACATGACTAAATTAAAGAAAATAATGATGGGTATCGTTGTCAGTATTGTAACGCTTGGAGGTTTAATAGCCTGCACTGGCCCTAATCACCACGAGAGATTTGCAAAAGGCGGTGAATTTATGGCAAAACGCCTAGACCTTAATGAGGAGCAAAAAAACAAAATGAAACTGCTTTTTGAAACAATAAAAACTGAAGTGCAGGAATATAAAGATAATCAACCTAAACAGCAAATTATCGCGTTATTAGCTGAGCCTGAGTTGAATCAAAGTGAGGCGATTTTGATGCTTGAGCAACGAAGCAATAGAATCAAAGAATCTGCCCCTACCGTGATCGCTGCAATTGCTGATTTTACCAATAGTTTAGATAACAATCAGCGTACTCAGTTACAAGAAATATTGGAAAAGGGTAGACCTCATGGGCGACATTTTGGTGGCCGTCCATTTTAAACCCAGTAAAGGTTGTTAAATGGATAGGGAATCAACATACCTCCCTATCCTAATTAATGACATATTATTCATACATGCTAAAGATAGGGTATACAATGACTATCATATTAAGTGCCTGTGAAAAATTAATTTAACTTTTTTAGTAGGGGGGCTTTAGCCGCGATTTTAAACTTAGGGTCGCGGCTAAAGCCCCTCCTACCTCATTATTAATATGCATACCATTTTACTGATAGATGATGATAAACGACTTGCCTCGTTACTTAGCGAATATTTTAGTCGTTATGAACTTGAACTTATCAGCGAAATGCATCCAACACAAGGAATTGAACAAGTCCAACAAAATGATGCCCTTGATTTAGTTGTTCTCGATATCATGTTGCCTGATATGGATGGCTTTGATGTTTGTCGTGCGATTAGAAAAATAAGCGATATACCCATCTTAATGCTCAGCGCACGCGGTGAAGTGATGGATCGTATCGTTGGACTTGAAATTGGGGCGGATGATTACTTGCCAAAACCCTTCGAGCCGCGTGAATTGGTTGCGCGTATTCATAACATCCTTAAGCGACTCAAGAAAAGCGACAGTTCAAATGAGCAAAACACTCATTTAGAATGGGGGGATTTAATTATTGATAAACAACTACGTTTAGCCAAGATTAATCAAGTTAACTTAAACCTGACTGATAAAGAGTTTGCTTTACTTATACTCTTGGCTGAAAATCAGGATAAGTATTTCACCCGTGATGAAATTATTAATGAGTTAAATGGAATTGATGCAGAATTATTTTCTCGTGCTGTTGATATTCTTGTTAGTCGCCTTCGCCAGAAATTGACTCCACTACAGTGTATACAGACGGTTTGGGGGAAAGGTTATCGTTTTGTTCCACCTGAATACCCGTTATGACATCAATACACAAAATAAATTTATCTGCAAAACTTGTTTTACTGTTTTTATTAACAGGTATTGCCATTATTATTGTATTTGGAATTTCAGCTGGAAGTGGTTTTAAAAAACACTTTCAAGACTCCCTGAACCCACATTTGTATCAATATTTTAACTATATTAACTCGGAGATCGGCTCACCCCCAGATTTAAAAAAAGCACAACAATTGAGTGAATCACTCAATATAAAAATACTACTTAAAGGTACCCACATAAACTGGTCTTCAGATGATAGTTTGAGCGGTTTTCCCGAACATTTATTGACACCTAATTTCGATAAGGCTAACCAATACATGAGTAGTATGGAGCGTGGCCGATTTGCAATACAAATTCCTAATGCCACGCACCAAGCCACATTTATAACGCAACATGAACGTGAATTTCCTTCGCCATGGAAACTGCTTTCTAACACATTATTGGGACTGTTTTTAGTGCTGGGGTTGCTATACCTCGTGTTACGTTGGATGATTAGTCCATTGAAGCAAATACAGACAGGTATTTCTCGAATAGGAGCAGGAGAATTAGATTATCGGATCAAAATTACTCGTCAGGATGAGTTAGGTTCACTGGCGACGGAAATCAATAAAATGGCTGATGATATCGAGAATATGTTAGCGGCAAAACAACAGCTATTACTGGCTATTAGCCATGAGTTGCGCTCTCCCATTACTCGTTCTAAAGTCGCCTTATCGTTAATGGAAGACAGTCAAATGAAGGATGGTTTAAAAGGTGATATTGATGAAATGGAAAAACTGGTGACTGATTTGTTAGAAGCAGAGCGACTTAATCATCGCCACCAAGAGCTTCATCTTAGCCAAGTTACATTCAATAAATTGATTAGACGAGTGATTGCTCAGTCATTTCCAAATGAGCCTATTGAACAGATGCTTGCAACTAATATACCCACTCAATCTTTAGATGAAACACGTTTTCAATTTGTGATAAAAAATTTACTGGGTAACGCATTAACCTATCGAAAACAAACAACTGATACAATTATTATCAGTACCAAGGTAAGCGATCAATGGGTTTATATTGTAGTAGAGGATCATGGAAACGGTATTCATGAAAAACATATTCCACACTTAACCGAACCTTTTTACCGAGTAGACCCTTCTCGACAACGAGAAACGGGGGGTTATGGTTTAGGTTTATATATTATCAAGATGATTGTTGAGGCGCATCAAGGTAATCTAGTTATTGAAAGCACTGAAAATATTGGTACAAAAATTATTATCAAGTTGCCATATTAAATTTAGAAATCCTGGATGGTTGGGCAATAATGATAAAATGGAATCTGTTTGCTGTGAAGCTAGTTTCTGCTGGAGAAAATAAAGGTCGGATGCAGAGAACATAAGCTTGCGAAAAATCAGGGTTTGACGTGGAAAAGTAGGATGTTGCTTTTTCAAAACCTGTCATAGAAATCAGAAAAAAGCAGAAAGATCAAAAGCAGGCTTCTGATATTTGCAAGGTAGAGTGGAGAGATAGGCAGTGCGAACTACTTCCAAGCTATTTTAAAAACGAAAAACAAAGCAGAGAAAGAATATCCTGAGAACTGCCAAGTTTTTATAACTTGGCATTCAACCAGCCAGGTTCTTCTCATGCGTAGTTTGTAGCGGAGAAAATAAGCCAATGGTTTGCCAAGTTCTGGATGTGAAACAGGCTGGTTAATTCATGGTTATCGGGCGGACTAACGTGCGCCCGATAACGCGAAGCTCAGTAGAACTGTCCAGAACCACCGATTATCGAAAATCCGATAATCGGGTAAGAGCTGGTTTCTCTCCAGCTCTCCCCACACCGCCCTGCATGCGGGTCCGCACAGGGCGGTTCATTAGCCATTTGGGTAATGGAACTTTACCCACTGTTCTTTAACAGACACTAAC
>WTAG01000149.1 GCA_013139755.1 Methylomarinum sp.
GGATCTGTTGAGCTGTAGCCAAATTCAAAACCTAATACACCGGCTTCCGATAGTAAAGAGTCAAATATTTGTGCTCTACCCTGGTTTTCAGATAAATGCTGAACAGGAAAGAAGGTGTCGCCATTGAGTTGATTGTGAACCGCAATGTGACGATGAGAAAATGTACCGCGTGCGACATCCTGGCCTACTAAACGTATGTCTCTACCTTCAGTCAATAAAGTGGCGTAAGCCATGTTTTCAGCAAACCCCCAATCTATAGGGAGTGCGCCTGCACACATTTTTGCCCGGTTCTCCATAACCTTGGCAACCCGAGGGTGTAACTCAAATTCCCTTGGCAATTGCAGTAATTTTTCACTGCAATAACGAATATCTTCCAGTGTAACTCTGGTATCGCAGGGAGCCGTCCATTCTTGGTTGTGATACTTTTGCCATTGTTCAGAATAAGAATAGTTTGAATTACTAAGTACGGGGCGGGAAACGGAGTTACCTTTATCTAAAAGCTGTTGGTAGTCCTGTATCATTTGCTGTTCTATTTGTTCGCTTATGATGCCTTTTTTAATTAGCTCTCTTGCATATAATTCCCGAACTGAGGGTAGCTCGCGAATAGTTTTATACATCATTGGCTGTGTGGCTGCGGGTTCGTCGGCTTCGTTATGTCCTAGGCGGCGATAGCAGATAAGATCAATAACAACATCCTTGTTAAATTTCATTCGGAAATCTAATGCCATCTGGGTGACAAAAATAACGGCTTCAGGGTCATCGCCATTGACATGAAAAACAGGCGCGTGGATCATCGTTGCAACGTCGGTGCAGTATTGCGTAGAGCGAGCATCAAAAGGATTGCTGGTCGTAAAGCCAATTTGGTTGTTAATAACGATATGAATCGTGCCCCCGGTTGAAAAAGCACGGGTTTCTGACATGTTAAGGGTTTCCATCACAATGCCTTGTCCAGCAAATGCAGCATCACCATGGATTAATATAGGGATAATGGTGTTGATACTGCCTATGCCGCGACGATCTTGTCTGGCTTTAACAGAACCTTCTACAACTGGGTTGATAATCTCAAGGTGGGATGGATTAAAAGCCAGTGTTAGATGTACAGGGCCACCAGCGGTTTCAATGTTAGATGAAAACCCCATGTGATATTTCACATCCCCCGTGATTACGCCAGGGGAAGAGGTGTTGGTGCCTTCAAATTCACCAAATAATTGAGCAGGGCTTTTACCTAAAATGTTAATCAGGACGTTTAATCTTCCTCGATGAGCCATTCCAATGACGACTTCTTGAACCTTTTGCTCGCCTGAATTTTGGATAAGTTCATCTAAAACGGGAATTAAACACTCACTGCCTTCAAGTGAAAAACGTTTTTGTCCAACATATTTACGATGCAAGTGTTTTTCAATGCCTTCAGCGGCAGTGAGTGATTTTAAAATAGCGGTCTTTTTTTCGGCTGAGTTAGTTGATAGGCAGGGCTGACTTTCTTCGAGTTTGTTTTTAATCCAGCGTTTGGTTTCTGAGTTAACAATATGCATGTACTCAGTGCCGATACTGCCGCAATAGATTTCTTTAAGGGTGGATATGATTTTTCTTAAAGGCAGTCGGTCTACTCCGTAGAGAGAGCCTGTATCAAAAAGCGTGTCCATATCAGGCTCGGCCAAGCCGTAATAGGAGGGCTCCAAATCAGCGGGAATGGTAGAAGGTTTGCCTAAAGGGTTGTTTGCGGCAATTTGATGTCCTCGCATTCTATAACTGTTGATAAGGCGAGCGACAGCAGATTGTTTTTTGACACTTTCTTCGGTAAACCCTTGTAGTTTGGCTAGTCGACCTGTGGAAACAGCAAGTTGTTCAAAGCGATTGACGATAGGGCTGTGCGGCGTTTCATGTGTTGTGCCGTTATGAATAGTATTAAACTTTTCACGCCAGCTTGCGGAGACTAACTCGGGGTTTTCAAGGTATTTTTCATACAAGTCCTCAATGAAAACAGCATTACTTCCATAGAGAGCAGAGGATTCTTGAAACAGTTTTAGCAAATTGCTCATATTGTTTCCGATATTTCAAAAGTTGAGTAGGGCTAAAGTGGTATATTACCAAATGAAAATTATAGGCGAAGTAAAAAATTATTGGTGGATTAATACGTTTAATTGGACTAAATAGGAATCCAGGGCCTCATTGAGATAGAAGGGTTAAAGTTAGGTGAGGTTTAGTTTGAGGCATTCCTGTTTAATATTAGACTCTTTGGCTCTTGTTATTTATAGATAGCAAGGCTACAGGATAAAAATGCAGTTATGATTTAAGCACTTTGCGTGGGAACCCCTTGTGCCCCAAAATTCAGGTTTTATCTTTAAGAATAAATGAGCAGATTTTATGGTAGAAAGTAATAGGTTTGTAATTAAAATCAATCATCCTGAGGCGGATGATCGGTTGAAGAGGAAAAAAAGTCCTGAAATGGTAACTGTGTGGCATGTAAAACGAATTGTTGTGGCAGTGTTATTACTTTTATCTTTAATATTGTTTCCTTTTTATTATTTTAGTAAAGATACTATTGAAGAGAGGGTGGAATTAAAAAAGCCTCAATCGCTACCTCAAAAACTGTCTGAAGTGGATGTTAAAGAAAATAAGGTAGATGATATAAAGTCTGTTGTTAATGATGTGGTGGAAAATATTGAGGTCATAGCCTTAGAGAAAAAGCCAGTACTTAAGAGTCCAGTTGATAAACGTATTGCTAGAGCATTATTAACAACAAAGTTAAATAATAAGGAGCCTGTAGATAAGATCACGCCTCCTGTTGTTGTTAATAAAAGTCAGGCGACAGGTATTTATTATTTTACTGAAATAATAAATATGAAAGGGCATACCTTATATCATCAGTGGTTATGGAATGACAATATAATATTTAAAAGAAAAATTAATATATTAGGTGATAGGTGGCGGGCAGCTACAGGGAAATTAATAACCTATGCTAAGCAGGGCGTATGGCGCGTTAGGCTAGTAGATAAGCAGGGCGTTATTTTAAATGAAATAGTATTCAAGGTAGAGTTAAAATAGAATCTCTCTTTTAAAGAGTGGTTATTTTATTTTAAACTCAATGATATAATACCTGTGTTTTTTTATTTATAGAGTTTTAAATAGTATGACTGAATATAAAGATCTTTCGGAAACTGAGTTACAACGTGTTATTGATAAAGCGGCACACGCTTTAAAAGATAAACAGGTAAAAAAGCGTAAAGAAGTTATTGCACAAATTAAATTATTAGCAGCATCTATTGGTGTTACTGTTGATATTAATGAAGGTGCAGAGAAAGTAGTAAGGAAAGGAAAAAAGGTTGAACCTAAATACCGTAATCCTGCAGATGAAAATCAAACCTGGACTGGGCGTGGTGTTGCTCCAAAGTGGATGCAGGCATTAATCAATGCAGGGCATGATAAATCTGATTTTTTAATTTAAATTTAATTTTTTTCTAGGTATTAATAAATGACTATATCGTTATCTGTTCTTGAGAGTATTGTTCGTGAAGCTGGTGTTATTGCTATGCGTCATTTTAAAGATTTAGATAATGTGGCGGTTATTAAAAAAAGCCCTAGAGATTTAGTAACTGATGCAGATGTCGCAGTAGAGGCTTTCTTAAAAGATGCCTTAGAGAAGGCTTATCCTCAATATGGCTTTTGGGGGGAGGAAAGCGGTCAAACCGCTAATCAAACTAACCGTTGGATCGTTGATCCTATAGATGGTACGCATTCTTTCTCTAAAGGGCAGTATTTTTGGTCTATTAGTGTTGCATTGGAAATTGATGGGGATCTGGTTGCGGGTGCTGTATTTGCGCCTGCGTTGGATGATTTGTATATTGCTGGTAAAGGTCAGGGTTCGGTTAAAAATGGTAAAGCTATTGCTGTTTCAGCTGAATCCAGCTTAGATAGCTCAATGATTGCTACAGGGTTTGCTTGTTTGCGATCTTATTTGCAAGAAAACAATTTAAAACGTTTTTGTCGTATAGCAGAGCAGACTACAGGTCAGCGTCGTTTTGGGTCTGCGGCAATGGACTTGTGTTTGGTTGCAGATGGTCAGGTAGATGCTTTTTGGGAGCAGGAACTTAATTTATATGATGTTGCGGCGGGTGCTTTAATTGCAAAAGAAGCAGGGGCAACGGTGACTGACTTTAAAGGTAATGACGGTGTTTTTCCAAAACAGATATTAGTGACTAATGGCGGAATATTTGAGCAAATTTTACCGTTAATGTAATTTCGAAGTTGCTTTTAAAAATGGATGGGCAAAGTGATAGCGTGCCCATCTTTTTCTGATACATTGGTGCGGTTTGGCTAAAGCAGTTTTGCGCATCCTGCTTGTTCCATTGATTGGAATTATTCTTAGTTAACTTTTGTTTCTTGCAGTTGAATATTGATAATCCTTAGGGCTGCTAAAACGGCCGCAAAAACCTGATTAGAATGTACCCCTCGAGTTCTTCTGGTTCTGTTGTCACAATCCCAGGTGATGACACACTCTGTTAATGCATTCGTATGTCCACCTTTAGGGATTCTGACTTCGTAGTCTAATAAAGCGGGTAATGTGTAGTCGTGTAGTTTCATGACTTTGTTTATTGCATCAATAAAGGCATCAAAGCCCCCGTTGCCTGATCCAGATGCAACGTGTGTTTCACCTTTAACGTTAACTCGTAAACTGACGGTTGCTTCTAAATTAAATCCACTGGTAATTGAGCAGTTGAGTAGCTTTATATGTTGATAGCTTTTGCTTTCTAGTACATCTGCAATAATGAACGGTAGGTCGTCAGTGGTAATGGTTTGTTTTGAGTCCCCCAGCTTAACGATTCGAGCAAGTACTTTTTTCTGGTTTTCTTCAGATAGATCAAGTTCTAATAATTCTAAATTCTTTTTTAGTGAGGCTTTGCCGCTCATTTTCCCCAAAGCATAGCTGTGTATGCGGGAGAAGCGTTCAGGAACTAGTTTGCTTTTGTATAAGTCGCCTTTTTGGTCGCCATCAGCATGAATGCCGGCTGTTTGAGTAAAGACATCTGCGCCAGTGATAGGTGTGTTGGCTGCAATGCGTTTGCCAGAAAAGTTTTCTATCATATTACTGGTGCGCACCAGATGACTTTCATCAATAGATAGAGTCATATTCATTTTGTCGCGTAAGACTACGGCAACTTGAGCTAATGAAGCATTACCAGCGCGTTCACCTAAGCAGTTGATAGTGCAATGAATAGAGTTGATGCCTGCGCGAACAGCGGCCATAACGTTGGCGGTTGCTAAGCCATAATCATTGTGGGGGTGGAAGTCGAACTGAAGTTCAGGGTAACGATTGCACATATCACTAAGATGGGTAAACACCTCGGCAGGTGACATGACGCCTAAGGTATCAGGTAGCATGAAGTGGCTAATGCCGGTACGCTGCAGGTTATCCATTAAAGCAAAAACATAGTCGCGGTTATCCTGGTAACCATTTGCCCAGTCCTCTAGGTAAACATTGACGGTTAATCCTTTTCCTTGTGCGTAATTTACTGTTTTAATTATGTCGTCAATATGTTGTTCTAGCGTTTTACCTAGCTGGTCACGACAATGCTTTTCACTGCCTTTAGTTAGCAGGTTGATAACACTGCCTCCTGCTTCTATAATCCAGTCAACACTGCGGGTATGGTCAACAAAGCCTAAAACTTCAACGCAGCCATCAAATCCTTCTTTTCTAGCCCATTCGTTAATTTGTTTAACTGCTTGTTTTTCACCTTCCGAGACGCGTGCTGATGCAACTTCAATACGGTCAACGCGTAGTGAATGTAGCAGAGCCTTGGCAATATTAACTTTTTCATCGGGTGAGTATGAAACACCTTGGGTTTGTTCGCCATCACGTAGCGTTGTATCCATTAATTGGATGTGTCTAGGTTGCGTGGACATATTAGGTGCCTGAGAAACAGAGGGTTGTGTTAGCTGTTGATGCTTGAATAGGGTGTGACGATAGAAAGCGCATCGATAGATTGATGCGCTTCATATTACGCGTTTATACTCTAGGTTTGAATATTAAGCCCAAAGCCAAGGGTAGGCTTTCTTGTGCTTTTCTTCGTACTGATCAATTTTGTCAGCTTGTTTAAGTGTTAAACCAATGTCATCAAGACCTTTTTTAAGGTTTTCTTTACGGAATGGATCAACTTCAAATGTAAAGCCATTGCCGGCAGGGGTGGTTAATGTTTGGTTTTCTAAATCAACAACAAAACGTACACCTTCGTTATTTGCTATTTCATCCATCAATTCTGCTAACTGTTCTTTAGTTGCAATAATAGGCAAAATGCTGTTTTTGAAGCAGTTGTTGTAGAAAATGTCAGCATAGCTGGTCGATATGATGGTGTTAAAACCATAATCTGCAATAGCCCAAGGCGCGTGCTCTCGTGATGAGCCGCAACCAAAGTTATCGCCAGCGACTAAGATCTTGGCATTTTTAAACGCAGGATTGTTTAGTTCAAAATCCTTGTTGTCACTGCCATCTTCATTGAAGCGCCAGTCGTGGAATAAGTGTATGCCAAAACCAGTACGCTCAACTTTTTTAAGAAATTGCTTGGGAATAATCTGGTCAGTGTCAACATTACTACGGTTCATTAATGCAGCAATACTTTCGTGTTTGTTATATGGTTCCATAAGTGTTCCAGTTATCCTGTATTAAAGATTGCGAATATCAACAAAATGCCCTGCAGAAGCTGCTGCTGCGGCCATAGCTGGTGAAACTAAATGAGTACGTCCACCTTTGCCTTGGCGGCCTTCAAAGTTTCTGTTTGAGGTTGATGCGCTACGTTGGCCTACGGTTAATTCATCGCCATTCATTGCTAAGCACATAGAGCATCCTGGCTCACGCCATTCCCAGCCAGCATCAATAAATATTTTGTCTAGTCCTTCGTCTTCTGCTTGTTTTTTAACGTGGTAAGACCCTGGTACTGCAATCGCTGTGACGTTGTTGGCAACTTTTGTACCTTTTGCAATATCTGCGGCAATACGAAAATCTTCAATACGTCCATTGGTGCATGAGCCGATGAAGATTAAGTCAACAGGAATATCGGTGATTTTTGTATGAGCTTTAAGTCCCATATAATTTAGGGCGTTTTCACAGGCTTGGCGTTTTATTTCGTCATCAAAATCTTCCGGCGCGGGTACTGTACCGTTAATACCTGTGACTTGATCTGGTGATGTTCCCCAAGTGACTTGAGGTTCAATCTCTGCAGCATTTAATGTAACGACGGCATCGTACTCAGCGCCATAATCACTTGGCAAGCTCTTCCAATAAGCTAATGCTTTGTCCCAGTTATCACCTGAAGGTGCGAATTCACGACCTTTTAGGTAATCAAATGTTTTTTGGTCTGGAGCAACTAATCCAGCTCTGGCACCGGCTTCAATTGCCATGTTGCACAATGTCATGCGACCTTCCATTGACAGGTTGGTTATCGCACTGCCTGCATACTCAATAACATAGCCTGTTCCGCCAGCTGTACCAATTTTTCCGGTAATAGCTAAAGCGATATCTTTTGCTGATGCATATTCTGATAGTTCGCCATCAAGTTGAACTAACATGTTTTTTGATTTCTTTTGTGGCAATGTTTGTGTTGCCATTACATGTTCTACTTCTGATGTGCCGATACCAAAAGCAAGTGCACCAAAAGCGCCGTGGGTTGCTGTGTGGCTATCACCGCAAACAACAATCATGCCCGGGTGTACAAAACCATGCTCAGGGACAACGATATGAATAACGCCATTGTTTGGGTTTTTCATATCATATAAATTCAAACCATTTTCTTTGCAGTTATCTGCCATGGTTTCAATTTGTTTCCTGGCAATAGGATCGGCAATAGGAAGATCTCTATTTTTGGTTGGTACGCAGTGATCCATTGTTGCCAATATACTATGAGGATTACGCACCTTACGATTTGAGAGTCTTAATCCTTCAAATGCTTGCGGGCTTGTGACCTCATGCATTAAATGACGATCAACGTAGAGTAAAGGGGCTTGACCTGACGCTTCAACCACAAAATGGCTGTCCCAGATCTTTTCATACATCGTTTTTTTCATAGTATCTTCCAAAACTTACAGTCCACTGGTTTTGTGAGTGGGTGTGTATTGTGTCGCATATTTAAATATGAGTAACCCATTATTATCGCTTAAATTGCAGGCTTTTTGCAATTAGAAAGACCTGTTGTTTACGTGTTGATTATTGTTGTTTATTTGGTACATTGTAAATAAAATGGAAACAATTCATTAATAATTGACTGTATTGTTTTTTATTTTCTTGTCAAGTATCATATTCAGCAACTTAAGGTAACTTTGTTTACCCGCATCAAATTATTTAAAATTTTATTAGGATACTTCTCATGTCAGACATTAAAAAAGATATAGCAATCGGGTCATTATTTATTACAGGAATATGGGGTTTTATTTCTGGAGCATTTATTATTTCAACTGTTATGTTTGGTGCAGCAGCAATGTTTAGCAATATATTTTTAAGAGAAAAGTTAGATTAACTAAATTCATTAACCTCCTCGTTGTGATAGCAGTATGACTGCAAACCTTAGCCTTCATTAGCATTTAGCTTGTGGAGGTTTTTTTTACGCATTAATTAAACGACGTTCAGTTAATATTCATGCACAGTAAGATACTCTAAACCCAACATCAACGGAACCTCTATAAATATTTATCAGAGGGCACTTAGATAACATTGGTAATACAGGAGACTGTCATGAAAATATTAGCGTTAGTATTAATGTTTACCCCTTTACTAGCTTATGCAGACTATAACAATCATTTTTCCTATAATGATAAATATGAGAGAGGGCATAAGAATGAGTTATTTTGGAGTGATGTTAAGCATCGTCAACATAAGCAAGAATCACGAATAGAGAGGGGTATAGATAGGGGGCAATTAACACATAGAGAGGTGAAAAAATTACATAGGGAGCAAAAGCATGTTGCTAAACAGGTTAGGAGATACCAGCAATATCATTATATGAATCGCAAAAATAAAAGACGTATTATGGGGCATTTGGATTTTGTCGGTCAGCAGATCAGAGCATTGAAGCATAATGATAGATATGCTCGTGTGGTGAGAACAAGGCATGGAAAACAAATTCAAAAGAAATATCTAAGGCATCAGAATTCTCGTGATGTGAGCTGGGAGAACAATCATGCGTCAGCAGGATTTTATTTTAGATTTTAATGCCAGAGTGCAGGGTAAAGTGTGGGTGTTGTGTGACTTTGCCCTCTATACTGATAAATAAGTTGCTGGTAATTGATTTAGAGGAACTAAAAACAGATCATTAATGTAGAATAAAACAATAAATAAAAAAAACAATAAATATTAAAAATAATGAGTTCACAATCTGATTCCTTCAATTTTCGTTTTCTTGGTGATCAATTAAGACGTTTTTTACCTAATTCACAAACCATTGGGTTAGCGTTAGTTTTATTTGTTGGATTTGTACTTATTTATTCACTCTCAGATCTTTTGATGCCAGTCTTTGCATCGGTTGTGCTGGC